>JAVVFK010000188.1:0-1851 GCA_032251015.1 Elusimicrobiales bacterium | reverse complement strand
GGCTCCGTGCTGGGCAGGGAGGGCTTCGAGCCGACCGACGCGGTCAAGGGCAACGTCGCCCGCGCCATGCTCTATTTCGTCACGATGTATCACGATAGGAACATCAGGGACGGCATGAATTACAATAATTTCTGGACCAGCCGCGTCCCGATGTTCCTTAAGTGGAACCGCCAGGACCCGCCGGACGCCGCCGAAAAGCGCCGCAACGACCTTATCGCCGCCTTCCAGGGAAACCGCAATCCTTATATAGACGACCCCTCCCTGGCCGATCGCGTCGGGGTGCAGGTGTTCGAGTCCTACTGAACGAAAGTCCCCGGCAAATAAAAAAGCCCCGAGAGGGGCTTTTTTTATTGCTTCTTGAAGGATGCGCCGCGGCTTAATTCGGCGTGAGACGGGATTTTCCGGCGATGACGGCCAGGTTGAGGCGGGCTATATCTGCGGCGAAGTCCCAGTCCAGCCCCTGCATCGTGTCGCAGAGCCGGTGATAGCAGGGGTTATGGTTCTCCCAGTGTTCTATGGAAAGATAGGCGGGGATGCCCGCTTTCAGGAAGGGCACGTGATCGCTGCCCCAGGCCGGCATGGCTATATGCGGCGTCATACGCGTATATACGCGGGCCAGCGCGGCCACCCATTCGGCATGGGCCGCGAACTCCCTGTTGGTCTCCAGTTCGATCACCCCGTCCTTGTTGTAAGCCACCATGTCCATGTTGATGGCCCAGGCCACTTTTGACAGTTCGCCGGAGTCGCGCAATTTTTTAGCGTAGGCGGTTGAGCCGGCTATGCCGATCTCCTCGCCGTTGGCGGCCAGGAAGATGAACCCGAGTTCCGACCTGTAGCCGGCCAGGACGCGCGCCATCTCGAGCAGGGCGGCGGTACCCGAAGCGTTGTCGTCGGCCCCGGCGTTATCATGGCCCACGCTGTCGAAATGCGCCGTAACGAGTATGAACTTCTCCCCCTCGCGCCGTCCGATCACGTTGCACTCATTGTCCTTCTTGCGGCTGCGGTAGCAGTGCCGCTCCACCCCGTAGCCGAGACGCTCGAGCTCGCCCGCTATCATATCGGCGGCCAGCCGGTTGCCCGAAGCCGGGCCGTAGTCCAGGGCTCCGGCGCTGCGCTTGCCGGTCATCGTCAGCCGTTCGGCCCAGGCTGAGATATTGCGCGGGTTGACCCGGGCGATCAGTTCCCGGACAAAATGGTCCTCCTCCACCTTCATGAAGGCGCCGGCCGGGGCGTTCAGGACTTCGCCCATGGCGACCGGTTTCAGCGCCGCGCGCAGTTCCCGCGGCAGGTCGCCGTATGGAAGCACCGGGCGAACCAGCCTGGTCCTGCCCTTTTCATACGCGGTAGATATATAGATACCGTTCCTGGCGAGGAAAAGCGGGTCCTGGTCGGTCAGCAGGTAGACGGGGCCTTCGCCGGCGGACAGAGTCAGCGCGGCGGTCAGGATCACGAGGAGGGACAGTATGGTTTTTGACATAGGTCAATAGTCCGGGGTCAAGGCCATTATATATAATCTTGCGATGAAATTTATCTTCGCGCCGGCCCTCCTTTTTCTCCTTTCTCCCCTTTCTTTGCGAGCCGCGGACACCCCATGGTTCAGCGACGCCGCGCCGGGGCTTGAAATATCCTCCGCGGCGTGCCAGACCCCTTACTGGGCCGACCTGGACGCCGACGGCTGGCCGGACGCGGTCCTTCACCGGACCCACGGCGGCCCCGGCGCGGCCGTGTTCATGAACCGCCCGGCCCCCGGCGGCAGGACCTTCGCGGAGACCACCGCCGCTTCCGGAATTAACGCCCACCCGTCCGTCAGTACGGCCTCCGCCCCCGGCTCCTTCCTCGCCTTCGCCGACG
>JAVVFK010000187.1:0-4957 GCA_032251015.1 Elusimicrobiales bacterium | reverse complement strand
CTGGAAGGAGGAAAGCTGATCGGCCGTGAGGACCGAAAGCTTCTGTATGCTGTCGATGCCCATGGTGATCAGGGTCTCGGCGACCTTGCTGCCGATGCCGTCGACCTTGAGCAGTTCGTTGGCGACGAGCTCGGTGGTCTTGCGGGTCTCCTCGAACTTCTGGCCCTCGGACTTGACCTCCAGCTCCCAACCGGTCAGGCGCGAGACGAGCCGGATGTTCTGGCCCTCGCGGCCGATGGCTATGGCGAGCTGGTCGTCGGGGACGATGACCAGGGCCCGCCTGTTCTCCTTGTCGAGGACCTTTACCGAGGTCGGGGTGGCGGGGGAGAAGGCCTTGGCTATGAAGTAGAGGGTCTCCTCGTTGTAGGGGATCAGGTCTATCTTCTCGCCGGCGAGCTCCGTCATGATGACGCGGATGCGGGAGCCGCGTATGCCGACGCAGGCGCCGACGGGGTCCACCTTGGTGGAATTGCTGCGCACGACCACCTTGGCGCGGAAACCGGGCTCGCGGGCGACGTTGACTATCTCGATGACCTTCTCGGCGATCTCGGGCACCTCGGCCTCGAAGAGGGACTTGAGGAAGGCGTTGGAGGCGCGGGAGAGGACGATCTGCAGGCCCTTGTTCTCCTTGTCCACGCGGTGGATGATGGCGCGGATGCGCTGGTTGACGGTGTAGTGCTCGCGGCGGATCTGCTCGGAGAAAGGCAGTATCGCCTCGGTCTTGCCCAGGTCGACGAAGATATCGCGGCCGGCCACGTGGTGGACCAGGCCGGTCACGACCTCGCCCTCGCGCGGCTTGAACTCGTCGAAGATCTTGACCTTCTCGATCTCGCGTATCTTCTGTATCAGCACCTGCTTGGCGGTCTGGGCCGCTATGCGGGAAAAGTCCTTGATGTCGACGGGGATGCTCAGGTCGTCGCCGATCTTGGCTTCGGGGCTGAACATCTGCGCCTCTTCCAGGGTGATCTCGATGTCGGGGGTGAAGACCTCCTCCACGACCTTCTTGACCAGGAAGCCGCGCATCTCGGCGGTTTCGGGGTCGATCGTGGCCGTCAGCTGGGCGGTCTTGCCGAAATATTTTCTCAGGGCGGAGACGAGGGAATCGGTGATGGTCTTGAAGACGTCCTCGCGCTTTATGTTTTTTTCCCTTTCGAGCTGGTCCAGGACCAGCACCAGTTCGGATTTCTGTTTTTCCATGTTAGCCTCTTATTTGTGTTTTTTGAGTATTTCGTCGTAATCGGGCTCTATCCTGGCCTCGTCGATGTCCTCGAGGGGGAAAGCTAGACCGTCCGAAAGCAGCACCTTACCGTCCTCGAAACCCTTGAGTTCCGAGTGAAAGTTGCGGGAGTTGTTGACCGGACGCTTAAGGCGGACGTGCACCCGGCTGCCGGCGAACTTCCTGAAATCCTTCTCGCGCCTGAGCGCGCGGTCCACGCCGGGGGAGGAGACCTCGAGTATGTAGCCGCCGGTCAGCAGGTCGCCGAGGTCCAGGTGGGAGCCGATCTTGTCGCTCCAGACGCCGCAGTCGTCCAGCGTGACGCCGCCGGGGTCCTTGTCTATGAAGATCTGTATCAGCGGCTTGCCGCCGGGCTGGGGCAGGACCCTGAGGTCCGAGAGCTCGAGGCCCTCCGCCGAGAGAAGCGAGTCTATTTCCTGAAAAAGCCTATCCTTGTCCATAATCTTTCCATCCCACCGATGTCTTCCGGGTTGGCGGGGCCTGGCGGCCGCCGCGGGACTGCTGCGGGTGAACTGCAGGGTCCTATGAAAACGGCGGCTCCCAACATCAAGCCACCGCATAATTATAATAGCATTATAGACCTTTAAGGGCAAGAGCCCCGGCAGGGATCAGGAGAACTATTCCGGGGGCTGGGGGCGCGGGCTCATCACGAAAAAACGCCGCTCGTACACCGTACTCGCGCTCCCTCCTCGGCCCTCGCGCTCGTATGCGCCTCCGCTCCGCGAGAAGCAAAGCACCGTCAGCTGCGGCGCATACTCCGTAAGCTCGGGCCTTCGGAAGGTTTTTCTTAGGTGAGCCCGCCCCCATCCCCCGGCTGTCTCCCTATGGGACGCTGGACGGACAAGGCTCCCGGAATAGTTTTTCTTACAGGCTTTTGGCGAAGGCTTCGAAAGCCTTGCGGAACGGCTCCGGCGCGGCGCTGAGCACGCCCGCGCCCACCTGCCCGATGCCGGGCTTCTTGTGAGCCACCCCGGTGTCCAGGAACGGAAGTATGCCGGACCTGGCGACCTTGACCACGTCTATCCCCGTCGGAGTGCCCCGGAAGTCCAGGTAGGGGATCTTGTAGATATTGTTCTCTCCCGCGGTTATCGCGTACATCGCCAGCGTATAGCCCACCGCGTCGGAGGCCTTGCCGCCCACGAACTGCACTATCGCCGGCGCCGCGGCTATGGCGAACCCGCCCAGCCCACAGCTCTCGGTTATCGTGGAGTCGCCGATATCGGGGTTGGCGTCGGCCTTGGTGTAACCCGGGAAATAAAGAGCGTCCGGCACCGGGGCCGCGCCCGTGAACCACCTGCCTCCGGTGCCCGAGAGCTGCACGCCGAAATCGGTGCCGTTGCGCGCCATGGCTACCACCAGGCTGGAATCCTTAACGCCGCGGCCCGCGTCCAGCGAGGCCTTGCACAGCGCCATCGACAGGTTCAGGAAGAAATGGTCGTTGCCGTTGACGAACTCCAGCACCTTCGCCGCGGTCTCTGGGTCGCGGGCGGTCTTCACTACCGCGGGGGCGATGGCCCGGTAGAACAGCGAAGTGCCGGCGCGGTTGCGGTTATGCACCTCGTCGCCCATGTGCAGCGCCTGCGCCACCATCGACTTGAGATCTATCCGGCCCAGCGAATCTATCGCGGCCTTCAGCGTCGGGTAAAGAGTTTTCTCCATCCACTTAAGACGCTCTATCACGTCGGGGGAATAAGCCCCGTAGCGCAGCACCTTGCCCAGTCCTTCGTTCTGCGTGACATAGGCGTAGTTGGAACCCGCCTCGTTCTTCACGATGAAAACGGGCATGGAAGCCGAAATGATGCCGGCCATCGGCCCTACGGCGTTGTGCTCGTGGCAGGGGGCGTACTTTATCTTTCCCGACGCGGCTAGCCGCTCCGCCTCTTTCGGGGTTTTGGCCAGGCCTTCGTACATCAGCGCCGCCATGATGCCGCCGCGCATGGGACCGCACATGCGGTCCCAGGTCACGGGCGGGCCGGCGTGCAGTATCAGGTTCCTCTTCATGCCCGGTATTACGTCGAGCGCGACGCCCATGCCGACCAGCGCCGGCTTGGCGGAAAGTATCCTCTCCAGCGCTTTCCGGTTGGCCCTCTCTACGCGGGAGGCGTTCCTGGCCGCTTTGGCGAAAAGACCGGTCTCCGTCGAGAGCGGGGGCTTGAACTGCGCCTGCACGCTCTTCACGCCGGCGTCGCCCAGCCCCTGCCTGAAGGATTCCAGGCCGATATTGACCACCTTGAGTTCCGAATCGAAAAGTCCCATTTGTCTCACCTCTTGTTGGAAAGCCTTATGATCTCTCCGGCCAGCCGGCAGGCGCCGGCGTTGGACGGCATGACCAGCACGCCGGCGGATCCCAGCGCGCGGACCACCCTGGAGCGGACCTGCGGGTCCGCCTCGGTGCCGGTGACGGAAGCGACGATGGACAGCTCCCGGTTGACCCGGAAGGCCTCGGCCAGCGGGGGGAGAATATCGTCGAGCGGCTTGAGGTTGGCGCCGTAACCCAGCACCAGGTCCAGCAGCAGCACCGACACTTCCGGCCGCTTCGCCTCGGAGACGATCAGTTTGTTGCGCAGCGAGAAGTCTATCATCGGGTGCGGACGCCCGACGGTGAACTCGTCCTCGCCGAGATCTATCACCGCGTGCCCGGTAAGTTTCACGGAATCCTTGAGTTTGTGTTTCTTGTCGAGCGGGGCGTTGGAGAGCACCGTCCCGGTGAACTCGGGCAGTATGACCTGCGCCTCTCCGACGAAGGTGCCGCCGGTGAAAAGGCCGCGCAGGAAGCGGCTCTTTTTTTTCTTCGCCGCCTCCTTTTTAGCCAGTTCCTCGGCTTTCAGGTTCATGTCGTAGATGAGCTCTTTAGCCTTGGCGGCCTTAAGACCTTTGCCCAGGCAGGCGGCCTTGTAGGCGGCCTCCTCCAGCGTCCGGGCCGGGTAGAAATCTTCCTTTATCTTTTCTTTCAGTTCCCCGCCGAGAAGCACGGCCACTACCGGCTTCTTTATCTTTTTCACGGCGGCCGTTATTTTCTTCATCACGGACGGATGCGGCGGCTTGGAAACCAGCAGTATGACCTCCGTGGCCTCGTCACCGGCCAGCATGTCCAGAGCCCGCAGGAAAGTCAGGCCGCCGACCTCCTCTTTGACGTCGCGGCCTCCGGTGCCTATGCACTGGGAGACGCCGGCGCCTTCGTTGGAGACGAGGGTGGTGACCTCCTGCGCGCCGGTGCCGGCGGCGGCGACCACGCCGATATTGCCGCGGCGCACGGAATTGGCGAAGGCGATGGGCGCGCCGTTTATGATGGCGGTGCCGCAGTCGGGGCCCATGACGAGCAGCCCCTTTTTAGCGGCCTCTTTCTTCAGGGCGACCTCGGTACCGACGGGGACATTGTCGGAGAAAAGCATGACATTGAGGCCGCTGGCCAGGCAGTCGGCGGCCAGCGGCCCGGCGAAGCGGCCGGCCACGCTGATGACGGCGAGATTGGCTCCTTCGAGCGTCTTGACCGCGTCGTCGAGACCGGCGGCCCTGCGGTCCGCGCCTCCGCCGGCGGCCGGCTTTTTGTTCAGGAGTGCCTCGGCCGCTTTGAAAGCCGCTTCGGCGGCTTCGGCGGTCCTGGCGCTGACGGCGATGGCCAGGTCATTCTCGCCGGCCTTCTCCACTTCCGCGGTCAGGAGGCCGGAGGCTTTTATCAGGCCCTTATTCTCCCTGGTGGCCATGACGACGGCGGAATCC
>JAVVFK010000186.1:0-4964 GCA_032251015.1 Elusimicrobiales bacterium | reverse complement strand
TGCGCCAGATCCACGGGCACAACCCGCTCTACCTGCCCACGTGGCTCTGGCAGGAGCACGGCTTTACGGATGGTGACTGGGCGCGCGTCACCTCGGCGCATGGCGAGATCACGGTGCCCGTGGCCCACATGGCCGCGCATGGCTTCGCCAAGATAACGCTGTTCCTGGCGGCCGGCGCTATATACGCGCTGGAGCACCGGACCAAAGTAAGCGAGCTGGGCGGCATAGGCAGGCGCATGCCGCTGACCATGGCCGCTTTCTCCGTCTGCGCGCTTTCCATGACGGGCGCGCCGCCGCTGGCGGGGTTCATAGGCAAATGGCATATCGGCCTCGGAGCCGTCGAGGCCGGCCATCCGTTCTTCCTCGTCGTCCTGGGCGCCAGCGCGCTGCTCAACGCCGCCTATTTCGTGCCGATAATACGCGAGGCCTTCTGGGGCCAGGCACCCGCCGAAGGCCATGAAAAAGCCGCCCGCGGCCGCCCGGAGAGCGGGACGCTGGCCATGCTGATGGTGGTGCCGCTGACGATAACGGCGGCCGTCACTATCGCCCTGTTCTTCTTCCCGGGAACGCTGCTGGACCTGGCGGGAATGGCGGCTGTAGAGGCCGCGCCATGAAGGAGAAGATGAAGAAAATCCTGGCCGGCAGACTGCGCGCGGGACTGCGCGCCTCGCTGCTCTTCATCATACTGGCCGAGGTGGGAATAGTCCATTACCTGCACCTGGGCCATCCTTATTTCTGGTTCGAGAGCCTGCCGGGTTTCGCCAGCCTCTACGGTTTCTTCTCCTGCGTGGTCATAATCTTCGCCTCCAAGTGGCTGGGCAAACTCTTCATCTCGCGGCGCGAGGACTACTATGACTGAGTGGCTGCACCCCGCGCTGCTGCTGGTCGCGGCCGCGGCCGCCGTGCCGCTGCTGCCGTCGCGCGCCGGCAGGGCGCTGTCCGTGGCCGCCCCGCTGGCCGCGCTGGCCGTCTGCCTCGCCGCGCCGCACGGCAGCTGGGCGGAGCTGGAGTTCTTCGGACTCCGGCTCGCGCCCTGGCGGGCCGACGCGCTCAGCTCAATATTCGGCGCGGTCTTCTCGCTGATGGGCGCGCTGGGCGCGGTCTACTCACTCCACGAGAAAAACCATTTCCAGCGTTCCGCCGGACTGGCCTACCTCGGCGGCGCGCTCGGCATCACGCTGGCCGGCGACCTGCTGACACTGTTCGTCTTCTGGGAACTGTCCGCCCTGGCGGCGGCCGCGCTGGTCTTCGCCGGCGGCAGGCCCGGCTCGGGCGCGGCCGGCATGCGTTACCTGATGGTCCATCTCTCCGGCGGCGTGCTGCTGCTCAGCGGCATACTGCTGCGCGCCGCCGGCACGGGGTCGCTGGAATTCGTTTCCATGACGGCGGAACTCTCCTCTCCCGCCTCGTGGCTGATACTGGCCGGCTTTCTCCTCAACGCGGCCGTGCCGCCGCTGGGCGCCTGGCTGCCCGACGCCTACCCGCGCGCTTCCGTCACCGGCGCCGTGCTTATGACGGCATACACCACCAAGTCCGCCGTCTACGCGCTCATCCGCGGCTTCCCGGGCGCAGAGATACTGGTCTGGCTGGGCGCCCTGATGGCGGTCTACGGCGTGGTCTACGCCGTGTTGGAGAACGACGCGCGGCGGCTCCTCGCCTATCACATCATAAGCCAGGTCGGCTACATGGTCTGCGGCGTAGGCATAGGCACGCAGCTGGCGCTCAACGGCGCGGCCGCCCACGCCTCCGCTCATATCATCTACAAGGCCCTGCTGTTCATGGGGGCCGGCGCCGTCCTTCATACCACGGGCAAGACCCGCCTCAGCGACATGGGCGGCCTCTGGCGCGGCATGCCCGTCACCATGGGGCTCTACATGATAGGAGCGATGTCCATCTCCGCCTTTCCCCTCTTCAGCGGCTTCGTCAGCAAATCGATGGTGGTCTCGGCGGCCGGCGAGAGCCTGCGCGCCGCGCCCTACCTGCTGCTGACGCTGGCCTCGGCCGGCACTTTCCTCCACACCGGCCTCAAGCTGCCCTACTACATGTTCTTCTGGCGCGACTCGGGAACGCGCGGCCACGAGCCCCCGCGCAATATGCTGGCGGCCATGGGCCTGGCCGCGCTCGCCTGCGTTCTCATCGGCCTGTTCCCCGGCGCCCTCTACGCGCGCCTGCCCTTCCCTGTTTCCTACGAGCCCTACACGGCGGCCCACGTGGTCTCCGCCGTCGGCATGCTCTCGTTCACGGCGCTGGGCTTCTTCATGTTCCTGCGCCACCTCGACCCCGTGCCTTCGGTGAGCCTGGACACGGACTGGCCGTACCGCCGCGGCGCCGCGGCGTTCATGCGCTTCCTGCACGGCCCGCTGGGCCGCTTCACGGACGGCCTGGGGAAAGCCGCCCTGGAGTCCCTGCCCGCCAGGCTCTCGATGGCCTCCGAGAACCCGCGCGCCTTCCTGCGCATAGCCGCGCTGGAGGCGAGGCTCTATTTCAGCACACCGGAGGCCGAGGCGGGGCTGCGGGAACGGCTCGAAGCCGCCCTCAAGGCCTATCCCGGCGAGGTATATCTCTACCGCCCGGTCGGCAGCACCGTCATGTGGATCATGGTGCTGCTGGTCGGCTACCTCGCCCTTTACTACCTCGCCAATTAGGGGACACGGCCCAATAAATATTAAAATAGGAGTGCCGCTACCCGGCAGGAGGCCCGCTATGGAATGGAAATGGAAGACCATCATCGAACCTTTCAAGATAAAGACCGTTGAGCCGCTCGGCTTCACCACCCGCGAGGAGCGTGTCAGGCTCCTCGAGCAGGCCCACTACAATCTCTTCAACATAAGGGCCGAGAAGGTCCTCATCGACATGCTGACCGACAGCGGCACCGGCGCCATGAGCGCGGACCAGTGGGGCGGCATCATGCGCGGCGACGAATCCTACGCCGGCGCGCGCAGCTACTACAACTTCGAAGCGCAGGTGCGCGAACTGACCGGTCTCAAGGAGATAATCCCGGTGCACCAGGGCCGCGCCGCCGAGAAGATCCTTTTCTCCGTCATAGGCGGCAAGGGCAAATACATCGTCTCCAACTCCCATTTCGACACGACCCGCGCCAACGTGGAATACTCGGGCGCGCAGGCCATGGACTTCCCCGCCAAAGGGGCCCTGGACTTCGACAAGGTCGCCCCGTTCAAAGGCGACGCCGACGTCGCCGCGATGGAACGCTTCATAAAAGCGAAGGGCGCGGAGAACATACCCCTCTGCGTGATGACCGTCACCAACAATTCGCTCGGAGGCCAGCCGGTCTCTATGGCCAACCTGAAAAAGGTGCAGGAGCTCTGCCGCCGTTACGGCATACCGATGTTCCTCGACTGCGCCCGCTTCGCCGAGAACGCCTACTTCATCAAGCTCCGGGAGAAGGGCTACAACCAGTGCCCCGTCAAGGAGATAGCCGAGGAGATGTTCGAGCTGGCCGACGGCTGCTGGATGAGCTCCAAGAAGGACGCGCTCGTAAACATCGGCGGCTTCCTGGCGATGAACAATACCGAGTGGGCGCAGAAATGCCGCCAGATGCTCATCCTCACCGAAGGCTTCAACACGTACGGCGGCCTGGCCGGCCGCGACCTGGAGGCGCTGGCCATAGGGCTGCGCGAGGTGCTCGACGAGAACTACCTGCATTACCGCATACGCTCAGCGGCTTACCTCGGAGAGGGGCTGATCAAAAAGGGCGTGCCGATAGTGAACCCGCCCGGCGGCCACGGGGTCTACATAAACGCCAAGAAGTTCCTGACCCATATAAAACCGCAGAACTTCCCCGCGCAGGCGCTGGCCTGCTCCCTGTACCTCGAAGGCGGCATACGCGGCGTCGAGATAGGCACGCTGATGTTCGGCAAACGCGACGCGCGCGGCAACTTCATGGCCGCGCCGATGGAACTGGTGCGCCTGGCCATGCCGCGCCGGGTCTATACGCAGAGCCACATCGACTATGTCATAGAGGTCTGCGGAGCGCTGGCCAGGAACAAGAAGAAGATACGCGGGCTCGAGGCCGTGGAGGTCTCGCCGATCCTGCCGCATTTCACGGCCAAGCTTCGCTCGCTGTAAAAAGGACCGATGTTCAGAAAGGACCGCCTCGGCGGCACGCTGGAAGAGCTCAGGAGGATAGCCGGGGAGGACAATGTGTTCACCGGCGAGGCCGACATACTGGCCTATTCCTACGACGCCGGCTCCGCCCGGGCCAGGCCCGACGCGGTGGTCCGCGTGGATTCCGCGGAGAAGGTGGCGCCGCTGGTGAAACTGCTCTGCGGCGCCGGCGTCCCTTTCCTGCCGCGGCTGGCCGGCACCAATCTCTCCGGCGGCACCGTCCCGCTCAAGGGCGGAGTTATACTCAATCTCTCCCCCCTGAACAAGATACGCTCCATAGACACCGCGGCGGGCGTGGCCGTCGTGGAGCCCGGCGTCGTGAATCTCAAACTCCAGGAGGAACTGGCCAAAGCCGGCTTCTTCTACCCGCCCGACCCGGCCAGCCAGAAAGTCTGCACCATAGGCGGCAATATCGGCGAGAACGCCGGCGGCCCGCTATGCCTCAAGTACGGCGTGACGGCCGACAATATCCTCGGCATGACGGTAGTCACCCCGCAGGGAGCGACGGTGGAAATGTCCATCGACGACGCCGGTCCGGACCTGCCGGGCCTGTTCATCGGCTCCGAGGGGACCCTGGGCATAGCCATATACGCCCATCTCAGGATACTGCCGCTGCCGAAGCACATCCTGACCGCCATCTCGTCCTTTTCATCCGTCGACGACGCGATGAAGGCGGTGGCCTCCACGGTAGCGTCCGGGATAGTGCCTCGCGCGATGGAAGCCATGGACCGGGTCTCGCTGGACGCCGCCGGAGGCGGCGGGCTGAAACTTTCGGACAGGACGGAAGCCGTCCTTATAATAGAGCTCGACGGCAATTCGCGCAGGGACCTCGAGAAGTC
>JAVVFK010000185.1:0-4980 GCA_032251015.1 Elusimicrobiales bacterium | reverse complement strand
CCTACCCGCTGCCCGAGGCGCAGGTGGACCGGTTCATGCTCAAGATACGCATAACCTACCCGACGCGCGAGGAGGAATCGAAGATACTCGAGCTCATGTCGCGCCGCGACGCCCCGAAAGTGGGTTCCTCCATACCGGTGGAGACAATACTCAAGGCGCGCGAGACCTGCGACCAGATCTACATCGACGAGAAGATCAAGAAGTACGTCCTGGACCTGGTGCTGGCCACGCGCAACCCGGCCGATTACGGCCTGGAGAAGATAAAGCCCTGGATACTCTACGGCGGCAGCCCGCGCGCCACCATCTTCCTGGTCCAGGCCGCCAAGTCATACGCCTTCCTCAACGGCCGCGGCTACGTCACGCCCGAGGACATCAAGGCCGTCGGCTACGACGTGATGCGCCACAGGATACTGGTCACCTACGAAGCCGAGGCCGAGAACGTCAAGTCCGAGGACATCCTCAAGACCGTCTTCGAGACGATAGAAGTGCCCTAAGGGAGCGGAGTCCATGAACACCGCGGAGATCCTGAAGAAGGTGCGCCAGATAGAGATCCGGACCGGAAAACTGGTCTCGGAGACCTTCGCCGGAGACTACCTGAGCGTCTTCAAGGGCCGCGGCATGGAATTCGCCGAGGTGCGCGAGTACACGCCGGGAGACGACGTGCGCTCGATAGACTGGAACGTCACCGCCCGGCTGTCGAAGCCCTACGTCAAGCAGTTCATGGAGGAGCGCGAGCTGACGCTGATGGTGCTCTGCGACCTCTCGGGGTCCCAGTTCTTCGGCAGCCGCGGCCGCTTCAAGAACGAGGCCGCGGCCGACCTGGCCGCGCTGTTCGCTTTCGCCGCGCTCAAGAACAACGACAAGACGGGGCTGATGACCTTCACGGCGGAGCCCGAACTCTACATCCCGCCGCGCAAGGGGCGCACCCACGCCCTGCGCATCATCCGCGAGATGCTGGCCCATGTGCCCAAAGGCCGCGGCACCGACATAACGGCCGCGCTCGACGCGGCCAACAAGATACTCAAGCACCGCAGCATCCTCATACTGATCTCCGACTTCGACGGCCCCGACTACGAGAAGGCGGCCAGGCGCGCCTCCCTGCGCCACGACCTCATACCCGTGATGGTCAACGACGAGCTGGAGAAAGAGCTGCCCGCCCTGCCCGCCGTGCTGACCGCCAGGGGCCTGGAGGACGGGACGCTCTACACCGCGGACCTTTCCGACCCCGGCGTGCGGCGCGCCTACGCCGAAGAGCGCCGGCTCAGGACCGAGCGCGCCGAGCGGGTATTCCGCCTCTGCGGCGTGGAACCGATACGGATAAGCACGGCCGGGGAGATCTTCGACCCGGTGGTGAAGTTCTTCAGGAAAAGGGAGAAGAAGAAGTAGCCTATGCTCCCGCGCGTACTCGCCGCCGTTATTTTCTGCGCGGCGGCCGCACAGGCCGCCCCGACCGTCTCCTTTTCCGTCTCTAAACCGTCGGATAACCCCGTGCTGGGAGAGCCTTTCAGGCTGGAGTTCGGCGCGTCCTGGCCCGCCGGCTACTCGCTGGCCCTGGACACCGCCACCCTGCCGACCGGCGAATTCGGCGTCCTCGAATACTCCTTCCGGAAGCGGGGGGACAACGACGGCGTGTTCCGGCTGAAGGCCGTCCCTTTCGCCCTCGGGGTCTCCACTTTCCCGGCCGTTTCGTTCTCGCTCTCCGGGCCTGGGGGGGAATTCTCCGTCCGGGCGCCCGAAGTCCCCGTCGAGATAGAGCCTTTCATCAGGGAACAGACCCCTCCCACCGAGATACGCGACATCTACCCGCCCTTCGCTTTCGGCCTGCCGGGGTGGGTCTGGTGGCTGCTGGCCGCCCTGCTGGCCGCGGCCGCCGCGGCCTGGTGGCGGCACAAGCGCCGCCGCGCCGGCGCCGGCGGGGAGGGCGGAGAAGGCGGCGGCCCCCCGCTGCCGCCTTATGAGAACCCGCTTCGCCGGATAGACCGGCTGCTGGCCTCCGGGACCTGGGACGCGGCGGCGCCAAAGAATTTCTACGCGGGACTCTCCGACATATACCGCGACTATCTCGCCGAGGAGGGCGGGGTGGACGCGCAGCTCATGACCACTTCCGACCTGCTCAAGGCCCTCAACCGGAAAAAACTGCCGGCGGACCTTGTGGCGGGGTCCCGGGCCTTCATGAACAAGGCGGACCTGGTCAAATTCGCCAGGCTGCCGGTCTCGGAGACCGAGAGGGATTCCGATATCGCGAAACTGCGGGCGGAGCTGGAAGGGCTGCACGGATTCTTCGTTCCTCCGCCCCCGCCGCCGCCCGAAAAGGGAGGCGAACGGTGACGGACTTCGTTTTCCGCGACCCCGGCTTCCTCCTGCTGGCGCTGCCGGCCCTGGCCGCGGCCCTCTACGCCTGGCGCGGCGGCCGCGCGCGCGGCGCGGCCATCTCGCTGCCCGCGGCGCTCCCGGCCAGACCCACCCCTCGGGCGCGCGCCGTTCTGCTGCTGCCGGTCCTGCTGCGCTTCGCGGCCACACTGCTGCTTATAGCCGCCATGGCCCGGCCCCAGAAGATAACCCGCGGACAATTGCCGCCCGCCCAGGGCATAGACATACTGCTGACCCTGGACACCTCGCTGAGCATGGCGGCCACCGACTTCAACCCCAACCGCCTGGGCGCCGCCAAGAGCGCGGCGCTCGAATTCGTCTCGCGCAGGCGCAACGACCGCATAGGAGTGGTCGTTTTCGGCGGCACGGCCATGCTCTCCTGTCCCCTGACGCTGGACTACGCCGCCGTAACGGAATTCATCGAGGCCATAGACTTCAACATGACGCGGGTGGACGGCACGGCCATCGGCGACGCCATCGTCACCTCGGTCAACCATATAAAGGACAGCAAGGCCAAGAGCAAAGTGGTGGTACTGCTGACCGACGGGCGCTCCAATTCCGGCATGATCACCGACCCGGCCGCGGGAGCGAGGGCCGCCGCGGCCTACGGCATCAAGGTGTACACCATAGGCACGGCCGGCAAGGGTCCCGCCCAGATCCCCACGGGCGATCCGGCCATGCCGGTGGTCACCATCGAAGAGGACCTCGACGAACCCACCCTGCTCGAGATAGCCCGCCTCACCGGCGGCGAGTTCTTCCGGGCCAGGGACCGGATGGAACTGCAGCGCGTCTATTCGCAGATAGACGCCATGGAGAAGACCGAGTTCAAGGCGCGCAGCCTCTCCTCCTACCACGACGCCCACATGCCGCTGCTCGCGGCCGGCGCGCTGCTGCTGGCCCTCTGCTTCGTCCTCGAAAAGACCTGGCTGAGGAGGCTTCCATGATGGACCTCTTCCGCTATCCGGGCCTCTTCGCCTGGCTGGTACTGGGCGTGGGGGCGCTCGTCCTGTTCCGCCTGGCGCAGGACAAGGTCCGCGCGGAACTGCTCTCCCGCCTGGCCCGCACCGGCCTCGACCGCCTGGTGCCGCCGGAAGAACTGGCGCGGGCGCGCCGCCGGGACGGCATCCTGCTGTCCGCCTTCGCCCTGCTGGCGCTCTCGCTGGCCGGGCCGCAGTGGGGCGTGGAACTGGAACCGGTCGGCGAACTCAGCGGCAACGTGATGATAGCGGTGGACACCTCGCGCTCTATGGAGGCGCGCGACGTAAAACCCTCGCGCCTGGAGAACGCCAAGCTGATGCTCAAGGCCCTGGCCGAGGACCTATCCTCCTACCGCATCGGGATAATCGCCTTCAGCGGCGAGGCCTTCGTGCAGTGTCCTCTGACCACCGACACCGAGGCGATAAAATATTTCGTCAACGCGCTGAGCACCAGCATGCTGATGACCCAGGGCACCGAGATAGCCGGGGCCGTGGAAACCGCCGCGGCCGCGATGGAGCGTTATCCCGGGGAAAAGACGCTCATACTGATAACCGACGGCGAGGACTTCTCCGACTACATGGACCGGGCCATAGAGCGCGCGGGGGAGGCGAACCTGCGCATCTTCGCGGTCGGGATAGGCTCTCCGGAGGGGGAACTGATCCCCGACGGGGAAGGCGGCTACCGCAAGGACTCCGCCGGCCGCCCCGTCGTCACCCGCCTGGACGAGAAGACCCTGATCCGTCTGGCTCGGGCCACCGGCGGGGAATACATCCGCTATACCGGCCCCGAGAACGTCAGTTCCGCCCTGCGCAGGACGCTCTCCGGCCTGGAGCTGGGAGGGGCCAAGCTCAAAGGCCGCTCCGTCTTCAAGAACCGCTACCAGTTCACTCTCGGCGCCGCTCTGCTCCTTCTTTTGATAGAATTGACCGTCATGGCGCGTCCTTTCGGCTGGCGGGGATTCTTCGGCCGTTCCGGGGGGAGCGCGGCCCCGCTGGCGGCGCTGCTGATCGCGTTCATGGCGGCCGGGGCCCGGGCGGGCCCGGCTGAAAAAGAAGCGAAGATCGGCAACGAGCTCTACGAGGAGGGCGAGTACGACACGGCGCTGGAGCATTTTTCTAAGGCCGGAGAGCTGGCGCCGGACGACGCCCGGATGAAGTTCAACGCGGGCGCCGCCCTCTACAGGCTCGACGACTACGAACGCGCCCGAGAGGCCTTCGAGGGCGCCGCGGGAACGGGGGAGAAGTTCCGCTCGCGCGCCCTCTTCAACGCCGGCAACGCCCTGTTCAAGGCCGGCGACTACGCCGGGGCCGTCGAGAGCTACAAGAAGGCTATCCTCGCCGACCCCGCCGACGACAACGCCAGGTACAACCTCCAGAAAGCGCTGGAGATGAAGAAGATAAAGCAGCACGGCGAAGGCGGCGAACGCGAAAAAGAGAAGGAAGAGGAAAATAAAGATCAGAAGAAAGGCGGCGGACAGGACGATAAAGAACAGCGGGACAAGAAGGACCGGCGGGAGAAGCAGCAGCCGAAAGGCGGAGACAAGGACAGGGAGAAGGAGAAAGAAAGGGCGAAACAGAACGCCGACCGGCTCCTGGAGATGATGAAGGAAAAAGAGAAGCAGGCCGCCAGGCC
>JAVVFK010000184.1:0-5005 GCA_032251015.1 Elusimicrobiales bacterium | reverse complement strand
TTTTGATGAAGCTGATCCGCAAGGAAAGGCCTGTGCTTGTGCATACCCATTCCTCCAAGGCCGGCATACTGGGCCGGCTCGCGGCCTTCTTCACGGACGTCCCCGCCGTGGTCCACACCTTCCACGGCTTCGGGTTCAACGACAGGCAATCCGCCCCGGTGCGCTTTTTCTACGTACTGCTGGAGAAGATCTGCGCCCGCCTCTCCGACGCGCTGGTCTTCGTCTCCTCCGCCAATATGTCCGAGGCCGCGGAGCGCGGCATAGGCGACAAAGCCCGCTACACGCTGGTCCGCAGCGGCATAAAGCTCTCCGCCTACCCGGCGCCCGACGAGCGCGCGGAAAAGAGGTCGGGGCTCGGCATTCCGTACGGCGCCCCGCTGGTGGTCTCTATCGGCAACCTCAAGCCGCAGAAGAACCCCGGCGACTTCTTCATAGCCGCGCGGCTGGCCGCCGAGCGCCATCCGGACGCGGCCTTCGTCTTCGTCGGCGGCGGCGAGATGTCCCCGGCCGACTGGAAGCTCGCCGAGCACCCGTCGCTCAGGGGCAGGTTGTTCCTGCCCGGCTGGCGCAGGGACGGCGCGGCCATCCTCGCCGCCGCGGACATCTTCGCCATGACCTCGCTCTGGGAGGGCCTGCCGCGCAGCCTGGTAGAGGCCCTGGCCACCGGGCTGCCGGCCGTCTGCTACGACGCCGACGGCGTGCGCGACATACTGCGCGACGGAGAGAACGGCTTCCTCGTCAGGCGCGGCGACACCGCCGCCATGGCGGAGCGCCTCTCGCAGCTCATACGCGACCGCGAACTGCGCCGGCGGCTCTCCGACGGGGCCCGCGCGACCGACCTCTCCGAATTCGACATAGACGCGATGGTGCGGGCGCAGGAGCGCCTGTACCTCTCTCTCCTGGGGGAAAAACAATGAGTCCCGAGCTCTCCGTGATAATACCCGTCTTCAACGAACGCGACAACGTCCTGGAGCTGTGGGACTCTCTCAAGGCCGCCCTGGCCCCGCTCGACGGCGAGTGGGAATGCGTCTGGGCCGACGACGGCTCGACCGACGGCACCTGGGAGCTCCTCGCCGGCCTGGCCGACGCCGAGCCGGAGTGCCGGGCCGTATCGCTGACGCGCAATTTCGGCCAGACCGCCGCGCTGAGCGCCGGCATAGCCGCGGCGCGGGGGGAATACATAGCCGCCCTCGACGGCGACCTGCAGAACGACCCCGCCGACATACCCGCGATGCTCGAGACGGCCAGGAACGGCGCCGACGTGGTCAGCGGGTGGCGGAAGGAACGCAAGGACCCTTTCTTCTCGCGCGTACTGCCGTCCCGGGCGGCGAACTGGCTGATCTCCGCGGTGACCGGCGTCCGACTGCGCGACTACGGCTGCACGCTGAAAGTTTACCGGGCCTCTTTCCTGAAGGAACTGGAGCTTTACGGCGAGATGCACCGCTTCCTGCCGGCGCTGGCCGGCTACCGGGGCGCGGTCATAAAAGAGACGCCGGTGGCGCATCGGCCGCGGCTGCGCGGCGGATCTAAGTACGGCCTGGGCCGCACCATAAAGGTGGCGCTTGATTTGCTGACCGTGAAGTTCATGGGCGACTACCTGTCCAAACCGATATACGTATTCGGCGGGGCGGGCCTGCTGCTGGGGCTCTCTTCGATGATCATGGCGGGCTGGACGCTCTACAACAAGCTGGCCAACGGGGTATTCGTCAAGGACCAGCCGCTCTTCCTGGTGGCCATCTTCTTCGCCCTCGTCGGCATACAGTTCATCCTGCTCGGCCTCATAGCCGAGATGCTCATGCGCACCTACTACGGCTCCTCCGGCCGCCCTCCCTACCGCGTCCGCCGCAAATCCGGATTTTAGAAGGGGACGCTGATTGACTTGGGGGCCAATAGTTAATATCTTATACGCTCCCATCATGAGCGACAGCGACAAACACGAACACAGGAACAGCCCCTTCGTCTTCAGCCAGTCCGAGATCCGGGCCGGCGGCGGCCTGCACCGCGTCATCGAGTGCGACCCGGCCCTTTTCGCGGAGGCGCTGAAGGGCATCGGGACCCTGACATCGCTGACCGCCGAAGCCGATTTCTCCGTCGGCAGCGGGGACCTGCTGCTGGAAGGGGGGATAAAGGCCGAAGCCGTTCTCCCCTGCGACCGCTGCAACGCCGATTTCAAGGCCTCCCTCACGGAATCTTTTGACGAGGTTTACGAATATTCAGTAGAATCAATAGACATCGAGGACCTGGTACGCCAGGCCCTGGTGCTCGCGGTCCCGGCTAAGATTTTATGCTCGGACGGCTGTAAGGGACTTTGCCCCGGCTGCGGGGCGAACCTGAACGCCGGTCCCTGCAAATGCGGTCCGGGGCAGGACGGCCCTTTCGGCGCCCTGCGCGATTTGAAGAACAAGGAGCCATAGATGCCTAATCCTAAACGCAAACACACAGCCTCGAGGAGAGATTCCCGCCGGGCCCAGAACTGGAAGCTCGAACTGAAGTCCCTCTCCGGCTGCCCGCAGTGCGGCGCCATGCGCCTGCCCCACCGGGTCTGTTCCTCCTGCGGCAGCTACAACGGCAAGCTGGAAGTCCCCCGCAAGGAAAAAAAGAAGGAAGAAGAACAGCAGGGCAAGTAAGCCCCCGCCATGAGAATAGCCATCGACGCCCACGGCGGCGACTTCGGCCTCAAGCCGAACATCGAAGGCGCGGTCGAGGCCCTTAAACGCCTCGACCACGACGTCATCCTCGTCGGCAGGGATCCCGAGATACGGGAGGAACTGCGCCGCCTCGGCCTGGAGAACCCGCCCAGGCTGACCATCGTCCACGCCCCGCAGGTGGTGGAGATGGCCAGCGAACCGGTGGAGGAGTGCCGCACCAAGCCCAACTCCTCGCTGATGGTGGCGGCCGAGCTGGTGCGCGACGGCAAAGCCGACGGCATGATCTCCGCCGGCAACTCCGGCGCCGTAATGGTGGCCGCGCTGATGAAGATGAAGCGCATCAGGGGCATACTCCGTCCCGCGCTCGCCGTTCCGTACCCGACCTACAAGGGCGTAAGTGTCCTGATGGACGCGGGCGCCAACACCGACAATAAGCCCTGGCACCTGGCGCAGTTCGCCATGATGGGCTCCGTCTACTCCTCGGTGCTGCTCAGGAAGGAGAACCCCTCCGTCGGCCTGCTCTCCGTGGGAGAAGAGGAGACCAAGGGCAACGCCCTGGTGCAGGAAACGCTGCCGCTGCTCAGGAACGTGGGACTCAATTTCTACGGCCCGGTCGAGGGCAGGGACCTGCCCGCCGGACTTACCGACGTGGTCGTCACCGACGGCTTCACGGGCAATATCGTCCTCAAGCTCTCGGAAGGACTGGCGAGGGTCATCTTCAAGCTCATCAAGGACCAGATCCACCGCAAGTTCACCTACAAGATAGGCGCGATGCTGATGAAGAAACTTTTCAAGGACCTCAAGATCCGCCTCAGCGACGACGAATACGGCGGCGCCCCTCTGCTGGGCGTCAACGGCGTGGCCATAATCTGCCATGGCAAATCCACGCCCAAGGCCATCTTCAGCGCCATACGCCTGGCCGGCGACCTGGCCGCCTCGGGCCTGGCCGAACAGATAGCCAAACGCATGGACGCCGTGAAGGCGTCCATGGAGAAACACCCCGAGCGCGAAGAGGAAGAGCAGAAGGCATGAAGCATCTCGAAGGAATTTCGGCGCTGGTCACCGGCGGCGCGCGCGGCATAGGCCTGGAGATAGCCGCGGCCTTCGCCCGCGAAGGTGCGTCGGTGCTTCTCGGCGACGTCTCCGCCGAAGAGGCGGCCGCGGCCGCGGCGGGCATAGCCGCCGCGCACGGGATCAAAGCCTTGGGCCTGCGCCTCGACGTCACCGACCCCGCCTCCTGCGACGCCGCGATAGAAGAGACGGTCAGGACTTTCGGCAAGCTGGACATACTCGTCAACAACGCCGGCATCACGCGCGACGGCCTGGTCCTGCGCATGAAGCCCGAGGATTTCGACGCCGTCATAGCCGTGAACCTCAAGGGTTCGTTCCTGATGTCCAAGGCGGCGGCCAGGGTCATGCTGCGCGCCCGCGCCGGCCGCATAATAAACATCTCGTCGGTCGTGGGACAGGCGGGGCAGGCGGGCCAGGCCAACTACTCGGCCTCCAAGGCCGGCCTTATCGGCCTGACAAAGTCGCTGGCAAAGGAATTCGCCCCGAGGGGGGTGCTGGTCAACGCCATCGCCCCCGGGTTCATAGAGACCAGGATGACCGAGGCGCTCAAGGAAGAGGCCAAGGCCGCCATCACGGCCCTGATACCGCTGGAGCGCTTCGGCAAGCCCTCCGACGTGGCCGGCGCCGCGCTGTTCCTGGCGGGCCCGCACTCGTCGTATATGACCGGGCAGGTCCTGGCCGTCAACGGCGGCATGTACATCTGATTTTCAGGATCAAGACTTAGCGGACAGTAAGGAGAGAAAATGGCGGAAAACATAGAAGAGAAAGTGAAAAAAATAATCGTCGAGCAGCTCGCGGTGGATGCCGCCGACGTCACGCTCCAGGCCCAGTTCGTCCAGGACCTCGGCGCGGACTCGCTCGACACGGTGGAGCTCGTCATGGCCCTCGAAGAGGCCTTCGATATAGAGATCCCCGACGAGGACGCCGAGAAGATCAAGACCGTGGGCGAGGCCGTCAACTACATCAACGCGAAGGCCGCGAAGGGCTGAGCCCCCGGGAGCGCCGCGGATGCCTCCCATAGAGGAAGTCATCGGTTATTCTTTCAGGGATAAGGATCTCCTGAGGACGGCGCTCACTCACAAGTCCTACGCCGCCGAGAAAAGTTCGGCGGACTGCAACGAAAGGCTGGAATTCCTGGGCGACAGCGTGCTCGGTCTCGCTGTCGCCCGGTATCTTTACGGGGAACACCCCGGCAAGGACGAAGGATACCTTTCCAAACTCAAGTCGTACCTCGTCTCGCGCCAGAACCTGGCGGCCTGGGCGCGCGCGATAAACCTGGGAGAGCA
>JAVVFK010000183.1:0-5062 GCA_032251015.1 Elusimicrobiales bacterium | reverse complement strand
AGGCCGGCGGCGGTTTTTTCCACGCCGAGTATTTTAGCGCCGCTCTGGAATTTCATCCCGTCCCTGGTCATGACCTCCAGCATCAGCGGGCCCACTTCCGGATCGTCCTTGGTGAAGAGCGCCGCGCCGCGGTCTATCACTTCCACCTCGCTGCCGAGGTGGCGGAAGGCCTGTCCCAGCTCGAGGCCGATAGGGCCGGCTCCCAGCACCAGCAGTTTTTTTGGCAGTTCGCGAAGGGTGAAGATGTCGCGGTTGGTGTAATACCTGACGGAGTCCAGGCCGGGGATGGCCGGGATCAGCGGCTCCGAGCCGGTGGCCAGGACGATATATTTGGCCGTCAGGACGCGGCCGCCCGCCTTTACCGTATGCGGGTCCACGATAGCGCCCTCCGCCCTGATGACGTCGACGCCGAGGCCGCGGAAGCGCTCCTCGGAATCGCGCGGCGACACTTCCTTTATTATCCCGGCGACCCGGTCCATGGTCTTGCCAAGGTCCACGCCGGTGACCGCGGCGTCCAGGCCGAAGAGCCCCAACTCGCGCGCCGCCGCCGCCGCGTGGGCGCCGCGCAGGAAAGCTTTGCTGGGCACGCAGCCTGCGTTAAGGCAGTCGCCGCCCATATGCGCGCCCTCTACGAGCGCTACCCGCGCGCCGAAATTGGCGCAACCGGCCGCCACTACCAGCCCGCCCGAGCCGGCCCCTATAACCACCGCGTGATAATCGTATTTCATTTATTTTTCCTTTCTTCCTTTATGACGGCGGCCGCCTTGCGGGCCACCAGCGCCAGTATTACGGCCACGGCCGCCAGCAGCAGCGCCAGAGGCAGCGGGACCTTGCCGGTCTCTACGGCCTGGGTGAAAATATCCGCGCCTACAACGTAGAGCACGGTGCCCGGCAGCATACACAGCCAGGACCAGAACAGGTAAGTGCCGAAGCGTATGCCCGTGAGGCCGAAGCCGTAGTTGAGCAGGGTGAACGGGAACAGCGGCACCAGCCGGGTCACCGCCACTATTATTTCGCCGTGCTTCGCCGTCAGTTCGTCGAGCCGGCGGAACTTCTCGTTGCCGGCCAGCCAGGCCGAGACGCGCTTGCGCGCCAGGTAGCGGGCGGCCAGGAAGGCCAGGCCCGCGCCCAGCGTGGAAGCAGCGCTGACCACCAGCACGCCTTTGAAAGAGCCGAAGATGGCTCCGGCGGCCACGGTCATGGCTGAGCCGGGTATGGCCAGTACGGAGAAGGCGGCGTAGGCGCCGATAAAGACCACGTAGCCCCAGGCCCCCAGGCCGGCTATGTAGTCGCGCAGTTCGGGGATGCGGTCCTGCAGGCCCAGCCGGCGCAGCAGCAGCGCGGCGGCCACGAGGGCGGCGATGATCAGTATCGGTTTGAGTTTTTTCATTTCTTCCCCTCCGCCGGCTTCAGGTCGTTGAGCGACCAGTCGTAGTCCAGCCATTCCGTCTCATACTCGCCGGCTTCCAGGAAGGCCTTGTCCGCGGCGGAGACGTAGCGGGCCATGAAGGCGGCGGGCGAAGGTTTGAAGTCCTCCGCGAACCATTTGAAGATGGGCGAGAAATACACCTTGCCCTTTTTTCGGTCCAGGCGGAACTTGGCCGGCTCGGCGAGGAAGCGGCGGGCCTGGTCGTCGAGCTGCGCGTCCAGCTTCTCGCCGGTGTAGGGTTCCTCGCGCAGTACCGGGCAGCCCAGCGAGGCGCAGACCAGCGCCATGTGTACGCGGGGGTCCTCGAACTTCTCGCGCAGTATGCCGTGTTCCATGCCGTCGAGAGTCAGTTCCCGCCCCATCACGGTGAACTTCAGCTTGTCCCATACGCCGGGGATCTGGCGTATGCTGTTCTTAGGGTAGCGCAGCGAGGCGAGCCAGCCGGCCTTTATCGGGTAATGGTCCAGGACGGCTTTTATCGTATAAGCGTTGTAGGCGTTTATCCAAAGGGCGATCTTGTCGGCGCGCGGCCAAGCCTCGTAATCGGAGGGCTTTATCGACGCCAGTTCCGCCAGGTATCTATCCAGCCGCCCCGGCGCGGCCTTAAGGGCCTTGTAGTCCACGAGCCCGCCGCGCAGATGCGCTTTCAGCACGGCGTCGTAGCCGGCGTGGGAGCGGTCGAAAGCCGCCGTCGGCGCGGCCAGCAGGCCCAGCGCGGCCGCCACCGCGAGATTCCTTGCGAGATATTTTATTTTCATGGTTTCCCCTTTATGCCGATTTCTTTCCGCATTTCTTCCCTGTCGTGCGCGACGCAGTCGTCTATGAGATTGGCCACAAGGGCCGTCCAGCCCGTCTGGTGGCTGGCGCCGAGTCCGCGCGAGGTGTCGCCGTGTATGTATTCATAGAACAGGACCAGGTCCCCGCAGGGCCCGCCGGCGGCGTAAAAGCCTGCTCCTCCGTGAACGGGCCGCTCGCCACGCCCGTCGGGAGAGAATATTCCCACATTACGCCGGGCGAGCGCGTCGGCCGCTTCCCCCAAGGATATCTTTTTGCCCGAGCCCGCGGGGAATTCCGCTCCAAGAGTATCTTTGTAATAGGTGTGATAGCTTAGGAGGGCCTTTATCAGCAGGTAATTCAGCGGCAGCCACACCGGGCCGCGCCAGTTGGAATTGCCGCCGAACATGCCGCTGTCCGATTCCCCCGGCTGGTAGCCGATGGAATAAGTGCTGCCGTTTACGGCCATAAGGAACGGGTGAGAGGCGTGGTATTTCGACAGGGCCCGTATGCCGCCGGGTGCCAGAAATTCCGCCTCGTCGAACAGTTTCTCCAGGATGCGCGGCAGCCGCTCCCGCCTGACCAGCGAGAACAGTATTTTTTCCTCGCCCTCCAGTTTTTCTATGATCAGTTGCTTTGCCAGTTTCCTGCGGTTCTCGCGGAACCAGAGCAGCCTCTTGGCGAAGCCGGGAAATTGTTTCAGCACGCCGGCGTCCAGCACGCAGACGGCCAGCAGTGGGATCAGCCCTACCATGGACCTCACCTTCAGCGGCAGCGCGCGCCCGTCATCGAAGTGGATAGCGTCGTAGAAGAAGCCGTCCTCCTCATCCCACAGGTCCACGTCCTGCTCCTCCCCGAGGTTATTGAAAGCCTCTGCGATGCGGGCGAAATGCTCGAAGAACTTGGAGGCCATGTCCTCGTAGGCCCTGTCGTGAGCGGCGAGTTCCAGGGCGATGACCATCATGTTCAGGCAGTACATGGCCATCCAACTGGTGCCGTCGGACTGCTCCAGGTGCCCGCCGGTCGGCAGCGGCTGGGTTCGGTCGAAGACGCCGATATTGTCCAGACCCAGGAAGCCGCCTTGGAAGATATTATGCCCCTCCTTGTCCTTCTGGTTCACCCACCAGGTGAAATTTATCAGCAGCTTGTTGAAAGCTTTTTTAAGAAAATCCAGGTCCCCGTGGCCGTTTTTTTTCTTTTCGGTCTTATAAACCTCGTAGCAGGCCCAGGCGTGCACCGGCGGGTTCACGTCGCATAAAGACCATTCGTAGGCCGGCAGTTGGCCGTTGGGGTGCATATACCATTCGCGCAGGAAAAGGAGCAGCTGGCTTTTGGCGAAATCGGGGTCGATAAGGGCCAGCGTTACGCAGTGAAAGGCCAGGTCCCAGGTGGCATACCAGGGATATTCCCATTTGTCCGGCATGGAGATGATATCCCGGTTGAATAAATGCTCCCAGCCGCTGTTTCGGCCCCCGCGGCGCGCCGCCGGCGGCTCCGGCTGGTTTTTGTCGCCTTTCCCCCAGACTTCCATTTCGTAGTTATAATACTGTTTGTTCCACAGTAAGCCCGCGAAAGCCTGCCGCTGTATGTTCCTGAGGTCTTCGTCCGGAGAGTTGAATTCCGAATAAAAGATATCGGCCTGTTTTTTCTGCTCCGCTATTATGCCGGGGCAGTCGGCCAGCGCCCTGGCGCGGAGCTCGTCCTTTGACAGCCGCAGGTAAACGGCGCGGGTTTCCCCCGGCCTGAACGCCAGTTTATAGACAAAAGCGGCTTTGGTCCCCTCTTTTTTATCCTTGAGCAGGTCCGCTTTCCCGTTCACTATGACTTCGTGGAAGGCGTCCTTTACATAGGGAGACTTGTTCTTTATGCCGAAGATCCGCTCCGTATTGGTTTCGTTTTCGGTGAACAGGACCGCGCCGGCTCCCCGGCAGCGCAGGTAATAAGAACCAAGGGCTTCGTGTTCAGCTTTGAGCGTCGCGCCGTCTTCACTGGCCGTTATACGAGGCCTGGCCGCGGCCCCCCCGAAGTCCCAGGTGTTGCGGAACCACAAAGTGGGCAGCAGGACCAGCCCGGCGTCGTCGCCGCCGCGGTTGGTGATCTCTATTTTTACGGAAATATCGGCGGGGTGGCTCTTGGCGTATTCCACCATTACGTCGAAATATTTATCGCCGTCCAGGAGGCCGGTATCAAGGAGTTCGCGCTCCGGTTCCAGGCGGGAGGCGGCCCGGTCCCCGGCCAGCAGGCCGGCGTACGGGTAGGCCCGCTGCGGGTATTTATAAAGGTACTTCATGTACGAATGCGCGGGCGTATTATCCAGGTAGTAATACAGTTCCTTCACATCCTCGCCGTGATTGCCCTCTTTGCCGCTCAGGCCGAACAGCCGCTCCTTCAGGATGGGGTCCTTCCCGTTCCAGAGCGCGAGGGCGAAGCAGAGGTTGCCGCCGGTCTCGCAGATGCCGGCCAGGCCGTCCTCGCCCCAGCGGTAAGCCCGGGAGCGGGCGTGGTCGTGCGGGAAATAATTCCAGGCTTCACCGTCGGGGCTGTAATCTTCCCGGACGGTGCCCCACTGCCGCTCGCTGAGGTAAGGGCCCCACTTTTTCCAGTAGACCTCGCGGCGCGCGTTCCGGAGCAGACGCTCTCTTTCCTGGCAGAGCGGCCCCATCAGAAGTCCTCCGCGGCGCGCCGTGCGGCGCCCAGCAGCGCCGTCCTGTCGTCGAGTATCACCCTTACGGGGAATCGCCTGAGCGCCGGGCCCAGCCGGCCTTTGGCCAGGAACGCGCCCATGAAGCGGCCGTCCCTGAGGGCCGGGAGTATGCGCGGCGCTATCCCTCCGCCCAGGTAGACGCCGCCGGAAGCCCA
>JAVVFK010000182.1:0-5122 GCA_032251015.1 Elusimicrobiales bacterium | reverse complement strand
AAAACTCGACCTGCTCTCCGTCAGCCTCAAAGCCCGCCTGCTCTCCGCCGGCGGCTGATCACACTCCCTTCGCCGCGTCGCCGCGCCTGTCTTTCAGCCAGGCGCTGCCCTTTCTGCCCGGCAGCGTCTTAAGATAATGCTTTATCTCCGAAGAGAGGTCCGCCAGCCGCGCGTAATGGCGGATATCGCGCTTTTCGTTGGTGACCACGGCTATGGTGAGCGAGACCAGGGGGAAATTGCGCTCGTTGTCCTGCCGGTCACGCGTGGTGATGCCGCCCCGCTCCCTGTCCTCAAGGTTGTAGAAGCCCGGCGCCAGCGCGTCGAAACGGCGGGCCAGTTCTTCGGCGACTTTTACCGCCATGCCGGGCGTGCTTACCAGCACGAAGTCGTCCCCGCCTATGTGGCCGGCGAATTCTCCCACGGCCAGTTCCTCCAGAAGCGCGGCCACCGTCTTTATCACATTGTCGCCGTTGAAGTAGCCGTAGCGGTCGTTATAGGCCTTGAAGTTGTCGATGTCTATGTACGCGAAGGAGAATGGGCGCCCGCCGGCTATCTTTTTAGACGCCTCTTCCTCTATGGCGGGCGCCCCCGGGAGGCCGGTGAGAGGGTTTGAGTCCATATTGCGGCGCGTGCGCTTTACCGCGCTCTCCACGCGGGCCAGCAGCTCGGCCGGGTCGAAGGGTTTGGTGACATAGTCGTCGGCGCCGAGCCGGAAATCCTCGCTCTTCTCCTCGGCGGAGTTCATGCCCGAGACTATGATGACCGGGACGCGGTTCATGGCCGCCTTGCGCCGGATGGCGGTCAGCGCCTCCCTGCCGCCCACGCCCGGCATATTGAGGTCGAGTATGATGGCGTCGGGCAGGGCCTGCTGCGCCTCGGCCAGTGCGGCGGCCCCGTCGGCCACCGCGGCCACCTCCCAGCCCTCGCCGGTGAAGATCCTGGAGACGAGCCGCTGAAAGATCTCGTCGTCGTCCGCTATGAGCAGCCTGTTCATGACCTACCCCCTTAATGTATGCCGCATTCGTCGATGAGTTTCGTTTCCCGCTTCATGAGCGCTTCCAGTTTCCGTCTTTCCTGCGCCGAGAGGGGGGGCGGCTCCGAACCCTCGTGCCATTTGGCGAGCAGATCGTAGAAGCGGCTGCGTACGCCCCGGTCCTTTATCTCGCTGCCTGGATTGCGGGTCAGCCCGGAGTAGCTGAAGCCGGGTTCGCGCAGCCTGGCCGCCCAGTAGCGGGCCTTGGTCTCCACCATGGTTTCGTTGAATCTGCCCAGTTCTTTGAATCGCTCCCCGCAGGCCTTCTCGCGCGGCGTCGAGAGCGCGTCGCGCAGGTCGCCGGGGATATCGGGCGGCATCACCGGCTCTATCTGGCCCAGGGACAGGCCGCCTTTCTGGAACCGGGCCTCCACTTTCGCCTCGGCCGAGGCCAGGACCCGGCCCGTGCCGGGGTCCTGCAGGCGCAATATTATCTCGGTCTCCTCCAGGCCGCCGAAAACCGAGGCCGAAACTACCATCCTGACTTTGAGTTTTTTGTAGAAGGCCGCGTCCCGCTCCTGTGGAGTCTTGCCTGAAACCCCGGCCCGCAAGTGACCGGCCCCGGCCAGGTCCACCACTTCCACGCCTTCTTCCTGGGAGAGCCAGCGCAGGACCTTGGCCCTGGCGTAGGCCGCTTCCTCCTCCTGGCCGAAGCCGCCGGGTTCGAAGGCCCCCAGCAGTATTTTCTCCATTTTCGCCTTGCGCGCGACGGAGGCTATCTGCTGCGCCATGTTGCGGTAATCTATCTCCTCCGCCGCGGCCGGTGCCGCTATCAGGAGTGCCGCCGATAAAGCCATTAATCTCTTCATATAACCTCCGCCCGCGTCAATAGTATACGGCGGAGGGATTAAGACGGCCTCAAGAAGGGCTCAAATCCGGCTCAAGAAAAGGGGTTTTTTGTATGATGTCCGAATGGTCCCGGACCTGCCGAAAAAACGCCTCCAGCGGCTCCCATACGTCACTTTGCTGCTGATAGCGGCCATCCTGGCCGTGCTCTACGCGGCGCGCCGCCTGCCCGCTCCGTACCCGGCCCGGGTCCCGGCCGCGGCGCCTGTCCCTGTCCGTCCCGCGGTCCCGGCGGGAACCGACGCGTCTATGCCCGCCTTGCCCCCGCAAGTCGAGGACAAGCCGGGCAGGGAAGAACTCCTGCGCCGCGCCATGACTAAATATTCGGACAGGCCGGTAGTGGCGGAGTTCCTGGCGGACCTTGAAAAAGAGCCGGAGGCGGCAGGGGTCCTGGCCGGCGCGACAGGTAAGGATCCGGGCGCGGTACTGTCGGCGCTAAAAAGCGAGCCGGGGGCCTACCGCCTGGCCGCCAAATACATGGCCAGACCCGATTTCATAAAGCTGATGATGGAAGTACGCCGCGACCCTGAACTGGCCCCGCTGTTCAATTCCGGGGACAGTATACGCAATTGACCGTCCCGGAATTAAATATACTGTCCCCGGAATTTATTCGAATTTGTAGCCGACGCCGGTGACGCTGGCGATGCGGGCGGAGAGTTCCGCCCCGAGCTTTTTGCGCAGGTTGGAGATGTGCACTTCCACGGTGTGGGTGTCGTTGTATTCCGCGGGGTCGTAGCCCCAGACTTTTTCCAGCAGCTGGCCGGGCGATAATACTTTCCCGGGGCTGGTCAGCAGCAGCGCCAGCAGGTCGAATTCCTTGCGGGTCAGTTTCACCGGTTGGCCTTTTATCGTGACTTTCCTGCCGCCGGGGTCCAGTTCCACCCCTTCCGCCTTTATACTGTCACCGGCTTCGGCCGGGGCCGAATAGCGCCGCAGTACGGCGGCCACCTTGGCCAGCATTATCGGCATCGAGAACGGCTTTATCAGGTAATCGTCGGCGCCTTTGTCGTAGGCGGAGAGGATGTCGTCCTCGTCCGTCATCTTGCCCGATATCAGTATCACCGGCAACCCGCTTTTCCCGGCGCTCTCTTTTACGGCGCGGCAGAGGGTCAGGCCGTCCATTCCCGGCATCTCCGCGTCGGTGATGACCGCCGCGGGCTTGAGGTCCCTGGCCAGTATGAGCCCCTCGGAGGGATTGTCGGTGAAAGAAACGGCGAAACCGCGCGCCTCCAGGTGGCGGCGCATGACGTCGAGCATCTGGCGGTCGTCGTCCACCAGGAGTATCCTGTTCTTCATTTATCTCCGCTGGTGAGTTTCTTGAGAAGCGAAGCCAGCTCCTCGTAATTATAGGGCTTTGCCAGCAGGCCGTCAAAGCCCATCGCGGCGTACTCCGAGACCGGCGTGCCGGCGGCGTAGCCGCTGGAAGCTATGACCTTGGCCCCGGGATGTTTCTTGCGCAGCTCGGCCACGGCCTCCCGGCCGCCCATGCCGCCCTGTATGGTCAGGTCCATGATGACCGCGTCGAAGGGGTTTCCTTCCGCCGCCGCGCTATCGTAGATCGCCAGGGCCCCTGCCCCGTCCTCGGCCAGCGCGCACTCATATCCCAGCGAGGTGATCATTCGGCGGGCGGCCTTGAGCACCACTTCCTCGTCGTCCATCACCAGTATCCTGCCGCTGCCGGAGACAGGCGCGGCGGCTGGCGCCGCCGCGGGGCCCGGCCTCCGCCCCGTGGCCGGCAGAGATATGGTGAAGATACTGCCTTTTCCGGATTCCGAAACGACGCTTATCTCCCCGCCATGCCCTTTCACTATCGAGTAGGCCATGGGCAGGCCCAGGCCGTGGCCCTGTTTCTTGGTGGTGAAATAGGGGTCGAAGATGCTCTCCAGGTATTTTCCCGGTATGCCGGTCCCGGCGTCGGCCACGGAAACTTCTATGAACGGGTCTCCGCCGCGTTCCGCGTTCGCGGCGGAGATGATCAGCCTGCCGCCGCCGGGCATGGCCTGCGCGGCGTTGGAGCACAGGTTTACTATCACCTGCGCCAGCTGGGTCTCGTCGGCCTCTATGGACCAGAGGTCCGGCGCGACCTTAAGGTCGAGCGAGCACGGCGTACCGCGCAGCGCCAGGTGCGCGGCTTCGGATACCGCCTTGCCCGCGTCGATTTCCTTCTTGACCGGCTTGCCTCCCTCGGAGAAGGCCAGCAGCTGGCGGGTCAGTCCCTTGGCGGTGTTGGCCGCGGCCAGCGCTTCGTTGAGGGCCTCGCCCTCGTCGCCCTGCCTGCCTGTCCTGGACAGCAGCATGGAGAGGTTCGCCGTGATGCCGGTCAGGATATTGTTGAAGTCGTGGGCTATGCCGCCCGCCAGCATTCCAAGCGACTCTATCTTCTGCGACTTAAGCAGGTCCTCCTCCATGCGCTTTCGCTCGGTTATGTCGCGGATGGTGACTATAGCGCCCTTCTTTCCGTCCTTCTCGAAAGGCACGGCGGAGATCATGGCGGGGAACCTGGAGCCGTCCAGGCGCAGGCAGACCTCCTCTATCTCCGGGACGCGCTTTTTCTCCTTCATCAGGAGGTCGACCCTCTCGCGTACCGTGTCGTGAAAATCGGGGTGGAACCTGTCGAAGATGGAAGTCCCTTTGAGTTCGTCCTCGGAGCCGGCGCCCAGTATCCGGACCGCTTCCGGGTTCAGGTATTCGAGTTTTTCTTCGAGCTGTATGAAGATGCCGTCGGGGGCGTTCTCCACCAGGTGCCTGAACGTTTCCTCGCTCTTGCGCAGGGCGGCTTCGGTGCGCCTCAAGTCGCGGATGTCCCTGGCGATGGAAACGATATGAGGCTTTCCCTTGTACTCAAAGCGCCGCGCGGAGACCTCCACGGGGATAGTTTCGCCGGTTCTGGAGCGGTGGGTCATCTCGAATATAGCCCGGCCTTCCCGTCCCAGTTTCTCCAGTGCTTTCCCCCGTTCCTCGTCCATGCCGCCGGCGTCCACGTCGGCCGGGCCCATCCTCATCAGTTCCTCCCGGCTGTAGCCGAGACGTTCGCAGGCGGCCGTGTTAACCTCGATGAAGTTGCCGGGCCTGGCGTCGGCGCCGAAAGGGTGGACGAATACGGCGTCGTTGGACCCTTCCACCAGCGAGCGGAATTTCTCCTCGCTCTCCTTCACTCCCACTTTCGAGGTCTCCTCGAAGGTCGTGTCCCGGTATACCGCCGCCAGCAGGCCGCCGGGGAGGCTGAAGACCGTGTTCTCGCGC
>JAVVFK010000181.1:0-5133 GCA_032251015.1 Elusimicrobiales bacterium | reverse complement strand
GGGCTTTCAAGGACGCGCCGGAGAAGGTGTTCTCGGCTTTCGTGAGGCGCCCGAAGCTTAAGGATATCGCCTATTCCCTGAAGCGCACGCGCGAGCAGGCCCGCCGCACCATGAGCCCGGCCGAGGAGAAGCTGGCCGCCGACCTTTCGGTGGACGGCTTCCAGTCCTGGGAGCGGCTCTACGACAAAATATCCTCAAAACTGACCTTCGAGATGCGCTGGCCGGACGGGCGCGTCGAGACGCTGCCCATCTCGCGCTGGCGCGCGCTGATGTCCGACCCGGACCGGAAAGTGGGCCGCGCCGCCTTCGAGGGCGGCAACCGCGCCTGGGCCGCCATAGAGGATCCCTGCGCCGCCGCGCTCAACGCTCTCAGCGGCACGCGGCTGGCGCTCAATAAGCGCCGCGGCGTAAAGCATTTCCTGGACCAGTCCCTTTTCGGCGCAGGAATAAAGCGCTCCACGCTGGACGCGATGTACAAGGCCGTTCACCACAACCTGGAGCCCGTGCGCGACATACTGCGGGTCAAAGCGGCGGCCATGGGCCGCAAGGGCGTCGCCTTCTTCGAGCGCGAAGCCCCGCTGCCGCTCAAGGACGGCAAGACCTACACCTGGGAGGAAGGTTCGGCCAAGGTGGAGGGGGCTTTCAGCCGCGTCTATCCCGCGCTGGGGGCGTTCTATAAGGATTTCGTCGCCGAACGGCACCTGGAAAGCGAAGCGCGCGGCGGCAAGCGGCCCGGCGCTTTCTGCACCGGCTCGCATCTCATCGGAGAGGGCCGCGTCTACATGACGTTCAACGGCGCCCTCGGCGACGTGAACACCCTGGCCCACGAGATGGGCCACGCCTGGCACGGCCGCCTGATGCGCGATATGCGCGACTGGGCCACGGAGTATCCCATGACGCTGGCCGAGACGGCCTCCATCTTCGGCGAGCATATACTGGCCGAGGGCGTGCAGGGCGATCCGTCGGTGCCGGAGGAGCAGAAGCTCATCATGCTCGACGAGTACCTGACCGGCGCGGCGGTGACGATACTGGATATCACAGTCCGCTTCGAATTCGAAAAAGCGTTCCACGAGGAGCGCGCGGCCGGGGAGGTCTCGGCCGCCCGGCTGAAGGAACTGATGACGGCGGCGCAGCGCAGGATATTCGGCGACGCCCTGGAGCCCGGCGGCGAGGACCCTATGTTCTGGGCGTCCAAGCTCCATTTCTACCGCGCCGGCGTCTCGTTCTACAATTACCCCTACACATTCGGCTTCCTGTTCGCGGCCACGCTGTTCCGCAAGTTCAAGGAAGAAGGGCCTTCCTTCCTGCCGAAGTACGAGGCTTTCCTGCGCCTCTCGGGTTCCGACACCGCCGAGGGGGTGGCCCGCCGCAGCCTGGGCGCCGACATCGGCAGGCCGGAATTCTGGGAAACGGCGATAAAAGGCCTGGCGGAGCCGCTGGCCCGCTACAGGAAACTGCTTAAAGGCGTGAAAACCGCCTGAGCCGCGCTCGTCCTGGACGGCAGGGAAGGGCCGGGGGACTTTCTCCCCCGGCCCTTTTTTTTCGCGATTTGGAAATGGACGCCAAAAAATCTAAAATATACTATCTGTAACTGTATATGCATAAAAACGTATCGGAGATATTGATAGAGCCGGAAAGACTGCAGGCCCGGGTGGCGGAACTGGCGGAGAAGATCACCGCCGATTACCGCGGCCGGACCCTTTCGCTCATAGGCGTGCTCAAGGGCAGCGTCCTCTTCCTCTCGGACCTGCTCAAGGGGCTGAAGCTGGACGCGCACGTGGACTTCATGATGGTCTCGTCCTATTCGGGGCGGAAGTCGACTGGCGTCGTGCGGACGCTGCTCGACCTCAAGGAGAGCATAGAGGGCCGCGACGTGCTGGTGGTGGAGGATATCGTCGATTCCGGCCTCACCGTTAATTACCTGCTTAAGAACCTTAAGACGCGCGGGCCGCGTTCCGTGGAGATATGCACTCTGCTCGACAAGCCGTCGTGCCGCGCCGTGAAGGTCCCCATACGCTACAAAGGTTTCGAGATACCGGACAGATTCGTGGTCGGTTACGGCCTGGACTATAACGAGCTTTACAGGAACCTGCCTTATATAGGCGTTCTCAAACCGTCGGCAGTCAAAGGAAAGTAAGATGCAAAGCAACAAGAATCTCAGGCAGCTGATCTTCTGGGGACTCGCCTTCATGCTGTTCGCCGCGGTGTACCAGAACCTGCGGCAGATGGACAAGGAGCGCGACCTTCCCTACTCCGAATTTAAACAGAAACTGCGCGACAAGCAGGTCGAAAGCGTCACCGTCCGCCCGGACCTGATAAAAGGCGAGATGACCGAAGGAGGAAAGACGGTCAAGTTCCGCACCCTCCCGCTGCCCGACAACGAACTGATATCCGACATGGAAGCCGCGGGCGTAAAGAGTTTCGCCGGTACTGCCGACCGCAGCTGGGTCACGGCCCTGATCATGAACCTGGGCTGGATCGCCATCTTTATCTTCCTCTGGTGGTTCCTTTTCCTGCGCCAGGCGCAGATGGGCGGAAAGCAGGCCATGTCCTTCGGCAAGTCGAAAGCCAAGCAGCAGGACCTGCGCAAGCAGAAGGTCACCTTCAAGGACGTCGCCGGCTGCGAAGAGACCAAGGACGAACTCACGGATATCGTCGACTATCTTAAGAACCCCAAGAAATACCAGAACCTGGGCGGCGAGCTGCCCAAGGGCGTCCTGCTCTACGGCCCGCCCGGCACCGGCAAGACGCTGCTGGCCCGCGCGGTCGCCGGCGAGGCCGGGGTTCCGTTTTTCACCTCTTCGGGCTCGGAGTTCGTGGAGATGTTCGTCGGCGTCGGCGCCAGCCGCGTACGCGACCTCTTCGAGCGCGCCAAGAAAAGCGCCCCGGCCATAGTCTTCGTCGACGAGCTCGACGCCGTCGCGCGCGCCCGCTTCGCCGGCATAGGCGGCGGCCATGACGAGCGCGAGCAGACGCTCAACCAGATGCTGGTGGAGCTCGACGGGTTCGAATCCAAGCAGGGCATCATACTCATCGGCGCCACCAACCGCCCCGACGTGCTGGACCCCGCGCTGCTGCGCCCGGGACGCTTCGACCGCCGCATAAACGTCCCGGCCCCCGACATCAAGGGGCGCGAGGAGATACTCCGAGTCCATGCCAAAAAGGTGAAGATGTCCCCGGACGCCGACCTGGGCGTAATCGCCCGCAACACGCCCGGCTTTGTCGGCGCGGACCTGGCCAACATCGTCAACGAAGCCGCAATACTGGCCGCCAAGAAGGAGAAGAGCTCTGTGGAGATGCCCGATCTGGAGGAAGCCATAGAGAAGATGATGGCCGGCCCCCAGCGCCGCTCCCGCATCATTTCGGACCGCGAGAAGAAGATAGTCGCCTATCACGAGGCCGGCCACGCGCTGGTCGCCAGGATGCTGCCCGGCTGCGACCCGCTGCACAGGATCTCCATAGTCCCGCGCGGTCCCGCGCTGGGGTACACGCTGCAGCTGCCGGTGGAGGACCGTTACCTGACCAGCCGCACCGATATTCTCAACCGCCTCAGCGTGCTGCTTGGCGGCCGCGCGGCCGAGGAAACGACCTTCGGCGAGCTGACCACCGGCGCCCACGACGACCTCTCCAAGGTCACGGCGTTCGCGACCAGGATGGTGACCGAGTTCGGCATGAGCGATAAGATCGGTCCCGTTTGCCTGAAGAAGGACGAGAGCGAGGTCTTCCTCGGGCGCGATATAATGCGCCAGCCCGGCTACTCCAACGAGACCGCCCGCAGCATAGACGAAGAGGTCAAGCGCATCATAAGCGAGTGCTACCACAAGTCCAAGTCGCTGTTGATGGAGAACAAGCGGATGCTGGACGCCCTGGCGGGCGGCCTGATAGAGAAGGAAGTTCTCGACGCGGCCGAGATCGCGGCTATCTTCGGCCCCGTGCCCGGGGCGGAAACCCCGGCGCCGGCCGTGGAACCCGGCGCAGAGGCGGCCTGAACCGATGGATTTCAAGGCCTACCTGCTCAACGCCCTGGATATCTTCGCGGTATACTACATCGTATACCGCCTGATCCTGCTCATCAAGGGCACCAGGGCCATGCAGGTCGTCTGGGGAGTCTTCATCCTGGCCGTCATCACCTCGCTGGCCAAACTGCTCCAGTTCTCGGCCACGGTCTGGCTGCTGCAGCAGTTCTGGCTGGCCGGTATCTTCCTTCTTATCGTGGTGTTCCAGCCCGAGATACGCTTCGCGCTGGCCAACATCGGCGCCAATCCTCTCGGCCGCATACTGGTGCCGCAGGAGTACAGGTTCATCAGCGAGCTGGTCTCGGCCGTGCGCGACGCCGCGGAGTCCCGTACCGGCATGCTGGTGGTGCTCGAACAGGACATGGGCCTGCGCGACATAGTGGAGAGCGGGACGCGCATCAACGGCGAGGTCTCCACCGAACTTTTGATGACCCTTTTTCATCCCAAGACCCCGCTGCACGACGGCGCCGCGGTCATATCAAATAACCGCATAGTGGCGGCCGGCTGCATACTGCCGCTGACGGAGCAGCAGGAACTCTCCAAGATACTCGGCATGAGGCACCGCGCCGCGCTGGGTATGAGCGAGATCGCCGACGCCATAGTGGTGGTCGTCTCGGAAGAGAACGGGACCGTCTCGCTGGCGCGCAACGGAAAGCTGCAGCGCAACGTGGACACGGAAGACCTGGAGAAGATGCTTTACGAACTCTACCGTTCCAAGGCCGAGAAGACCCTGCTACGCAGGGGGGCCAGGCCGGAGGCCGCCAAGCAGCCGGAGAACGGGCGGGAGGGCGCTAAATGAATTTCCGTGAACTTTTCACCCGCAACTGGGAGATAAAGATACTCTCCCTGGTCATCGCGCTGCTGATCTGGTACTTCATCGTCGGCGGCTAGGGCCGCCCGGCAGCCTGGCCGCGATGAAGCGGCGGACCTCGGACAGCGCGCCGCGCAGTTCGGCGCGCTCGAACCTTCCCAGCCATACGGCCCATGCCCCGCAGAAAACGGCGAATCCTCCCGCGGAAACCGCGAAACCCCTGTCCCTGAAATAAGCCGCCCAGCCGAGGGAGGCGGCGGCTATCGCTATCGCCCCGATTGTACTGCGTGGAAAGATCAGGCCGCC
>JAVVFK010000180.1:0-5166 GCA_032251015.1 Elusimicrobiales bacterium | reverse complement strand
AATACGGCCGCCGGCGCACGTGCTCGGTCAGCTGACCGCCCTCGTCGTAGCCGACGTAGCCGGGAGGCGCGCCGATGAGCCGCGAGACGGAATGCTTCTCCATGTACTCGGACATGTCGATGCGGACCATCGCCTTTTCGTCGTCGAAGAGGAACTCGGCCAGGGCCCGGGCCAGCTCCGTCTTGCCCACGCCCGTGGGGCCCAGGAAGATGAAGCTGCCTATCGGCCGCGCGCCCTCGCTGACGCCCGCCCGGCTGCGGCGCACGGCGTTGGCGACCAGGGAGAGGGCCTCGTCCTGGCCCACCACGCGCGAGCGGAGCTTCTCCTCCATCTTCACCAGCTTGGCTATCTCGCCCTCCATCATCCGCGCGACCGGCACCCCGGTCCACTTGGAGACTATGCGGGCTATCTCGTCCTCGTCCACCTCTTCCTTGAGCAGCGCGCCCTTGGCCTGCAGGCCGGCAAGTTCTTCCTCCGCTTTCTCAAGGTCCTTTCTGGCGCCGGGGAGCTTTCCATACTGTATCTCGGCGGCCTTGTCCAGGTCGCCGCGGCGGCGCGCGCCCTGCTCCTCCGTATTGAGGGCGTCGATGGATTCTTTGAGCCCGCGCACTTTGGAGATAAGGTCCTTCTCCCCCTTCCAGCGCAGCTTGAGGGCCGACGACTTCTCCTTCAGATCGGCAAGTTCCCTCTCCAGCGCCTTCAGCCGGTCGGCCGAGGCGGGGTCGCTCTCCTTTTTGAGCGCCTGGCGCTCTATCTCGAGCTGTATGACTTTGCGCTCGAGCCCGTCCAGCTCGGAGGGCATGGAGTCTATCTCGATGCGCAGCGAAGAAGCCGCTTCGTCGACCAGATCTATGGCCTTGTCGGGCAGGAAGCGGTCGGTGATATAGCGGTGCGAGAGCCGCGCCGCCGCTATGATGGCCGCGTCCTTTATGCGCACGCCGTGATGTATCTCGTACTTCTCCTTGAGGCCGCGCAGTATCGCTATGGTCTCCTCCGGGCCCGGCTCGCCGACGTAAACCTGCTGGAAGCGGCGCTCCAGCGCGGCGTCCTTCTCGATATATTTCTGGTACTCGTTGAGCGTGGTGGCGCCCACGCAGCGCAGCTCGCCGCGCGCCAGGGCGGGCTTGAGCATGTTGGACGCGTCTATGGCGCCTTCGGCGGCGCCGGCGCCGACCAGAGTATGCAGCTCGTCGATGAAAAGTATCACGCCGCCCTCGGCCTTCTCTATCTCCTTGAGCACGGCTTTCAGCCGGTCCTCGAACTCGCCCCGGAACTTGGCGCCGGCGAGCATCGCCCCCAGGTCCAGAGCCACCAGCCGCTTGTTCTTGAGCCCCTCGGGCACGGCGCCGCCGGCTATGCGCTGGGCTATGCCCTCGACGATGGCCGTCTTGCCCACGCCGGGCTCGCCGATGAGCACCGGGTTGTTCTTGGTGCGTCGGCTGAGCACCTGTATGACGCGGCGCACCTCCTCGTCGCGGCCTATGACCGGGTCCATCTTGCCCTTTCTGGCCAGGTCGGTCAGGTCGCGCGCGTACTTCTGCAGCGCCTGGTACTTGGCCTCGGGCTCCTGGTCGGTCACGCGCTGGCTGCCGCGCACGGACAGCAGCGCCTTCAGTATCGCGTCATGGGTGACGCCGTGGCCGGAGAGCGCGGCCTGGGCCGGGTCGCCGGAGGCTTTGGCTATGGCCAGGAAAAGATGCTCGGTGGAGGCGAACTCGTCCTTGAAGACGGCCATCTCTTTCAGCGCGCCCTCCAGCACTTTTTTCAGGCCCGATGAAAAATACCTCTCGCCCCCGCTGACTTTAGGCAGCCGCTCGCAGGCGCGCTCCGCCTCCGCGGCCAGGGCCTCGGGCCGGGCGCCCAACTTGCGTATCACGTCGGGGATAAGTCCCTCGTGCTGTTCGAGCAGGGCCAGCAGCAGGTGCAGCGGCTCCACCTGCTGGTTGCCGCGCTTCTCCGCTTCCTGTTCCGAAGCCTGCACGGCCTCCTGGGCCTTTATCGTGAATTTATCGAACCGTGTGGTCATATTGCCTCCCGGCGGGGGGCCGGCGTATCTATGAACGGGAAAGCCGGCCGGCCGCCCGATGATATGAGGATATATATAGTATAGATAACTAGCAGTCTATTGTCAAGACTGCCAGTTATAAGCCGCGCCCCCCTAATTGATATAATCTAAGCATGGCTAAATACCTCATTACAAGCGCTTTACCCTACGCCAACGGCCCCATACATTTCGGCCACATAGCCGGCGCCTACCTGCCGGCCGACATCTTCAACCGTTTCCTCCGCCAGAGCGGCGACGAGTCGCTCTATATCTGCGGCACGGACGAGCACGGCGTGGCCATCACGATAAACGCCGAGAAGGCCGGTATCCCCTACAAGGAGTACGTCGACAGGTACCACTCCGAGATAAAGGCCTTCTTCGACAAGCTGAACATAGAGTTCGACCATTTCTCGCGCACCACCATCCCCTCCCATTTCCCGCTGGCGCAGGAATTTTTCACGGACCTCTACAAGAAGGGGCATATCGCGGCCGCGGTCGAGAAACAGTTCTTCTGCGTCAAATGCGACCGTTTCCTGGCCGACCGGTACGTTTCCGGCTCCTGCCCCAAGTGCGGCGCGGCCAATGTGCGCGGCGACGAGTGCACCTCCTGCGGCGAATGGCTGGAGCCGTCCAAGGTGGTCTCCCCAGTCTGCAAGGTCTGCGGCTCCGTCCCCGAGATACGCGAGTCCACCCAGTATTTCCTGGACCTGCCCGCCTTCGAGCCCAAACTGAAGGCCTGGCTGGAATCCAGGACCGACTGGAAGCCCAACGTGAGGAACAAGGCCCTCTCGATGATAAACGAGGGGCTGGTCAAGCGAGCCATAACCCGCGACCTGGCCTGGGGCGTGCCGGTTCCGCTCGACGAGGCCAAAGGCAAGGTCCTCTATGTCTGGTTCGAGGCGCCTATCGGCTATGTCTCGGCGACGATGGAATGGGCGGAGAAGAACGGCAAGCCCGAGGCCTGGAAGGACTGGTGGTTCGACAAGAACTCGAAGCTGGTCCATTTCATCGGCAAGGATAATATAGTTTTCCACACTATAATCTGGCCCGCGCTCGTCATGGGACAGGACAAGCCTTATATCCTGCCCGACAATGTGCCCGGGAACGAGTTCTACAACCTCGAAGGCAGACAGTTTTCCAAGTCGGAAGGCTGGTACATAGACACGGCCGATTTCTTCTCGAAGTACTCCGTGGACGCGCTGCGCTACGCCATAGCCAGCAACGCGCCCGAGACCGCGGACTCGCAGTTCACCTGGGAGGGCTTCCAGGCGGCCAATAACGAACTAGCCGACACGCTGGGCAACCTGGTGAACCGCTGCTTCTCGTTCATGAAGAAGAACTTCGACGGGAAGATCCCGGCGCAGGGCGAGCTGAAGGACGAGGACAAGGCGCTGATGGACCTCTTCGCCCCCGCCTTCGCCGAGACCGGCGGGTTCTACCGCGACTACAAGGTGCGCCAGGCCGCCTCGCGCGCCATGGCGCTGGCCATAGCCGCCAACAAGTACGTGAACGACACCGCGCCCTGGACGCTGCGCAAGACCGACATAGTCCGCTGCGCCACCGTCCTTAACGCGGCCGCCCGCGCGATAATCAACGCGGCCGTCCTGCTCTACCCGATAATCCCTTCCACGGCGCTCAAGATACTGGCCAAGGCCGGCCTGCCCGCCGGCGACAAGCCGCCGGCCTTCAAGCCTTTCGAAGGGAGCCTGGACGGCGTTGCCCTCGGCGAAGACGCCTCGCTGCTCTTCGCCAAGATACTGCCCGAGCAGGTCAAGGCCGAGGTGGAGAAGATGAAGGAAATGTCCGAGGCCGCCGGGAAAGAATAACCTTCCCCCCCGATAAACGCAAAAGAGGCCGGCTCGCAAGAGCCGGCCTCTTTCTTTATATTCGCGCCGTTCAGCGGACGAAGACGGCGGCGGAAACGACGGTGGTCCAGATGCCTTCGCGGCCGATGGCGGACTGGGTCATATTCATGGTCCGCACGATCTTGCCGCTCATCTCCCAGACCTCTTCCTTCTGGTCCCAGGAAGCGTCGCGGTCGAACTCTATGCCCAGCGTGGTGGACAACATCATCGCGGCCAGATCCTCGGCGTAGTCGCCGGCGCGCTTGTCGGTCTCGCCCCAGCTGTGATGCTCGGAGATATACCCGTGATTGGAGCGGTCCTTGGGGATGGCCAGGCCGATGGAGGCCGTGACCAGCCGGTGGTTCTCCTGTACGGCGTTGCGGGCCAGCACCGCGTGGACTATCTGGCCGCTCTTGAGATGGGTAAGGCCATGGGTGGGCTTTATCAGCTTGCAGCGGGGCGGGAAGATGCTGGAGACGTGAACGAGGTTGAACCGGGCGATCTTGGCGTCGCGCAGGGCTTCCTCGAAACTGGCAAGCTTTTCCACGTGGCGGCCCACGCCTTTGGTCAGAAATATCTCTTTGGGAACGAATTGCATTTTATCCTCGCTTTTTATTCGGATGTTCCGGCCGTCGTGCGGATGTAACGCCGCGGTCCGCTATGACTTTATCATAAAATGCGGCGGCGCCGCTACCGGGCCGGGCCCGGCGCCGGCGACGGGCGGCGCCCGTCAGCGCGGGAGGGAACGGAGAAGAGTTTCGGGAGCCGAGTCCGGATCGAATATACCGGAAGACGCCAGGCCCCATTTTCCGAGTACCCGCGGCAGCAGGTAGTCGCGGACCGGGACGACCAGCGGGACGCGGGACTGGCGCAGAAGTCTTTCCAGCGCCGGGGCCCAGCCGCCGCCTTCGAGTTCCAGGAAGCCGACCTCGTCTATAAAGACCGCGTCCGAACCGGACGTTCTTTCCGGCGACAGGGCGGCCAGACCGGCGGCGAGGCCCTCGCTGAAAAAGCCGAACTCCCCCGCTTTTACTTCCGACGGGGCGCCGCGGCGGCAGAGCGGGAACTTCCCGCCTGTGGAGAGATCCACCAGGTCGAAGCCGGAGCGGACCCCGTTCTCCCATAGCCCCTCGGCCAGTATTCCGGCCGGCTTAAGGCCTTTCTCCCGCATCAGGCGGGCCAGGCCGGCGACGAGCGCGCTCTTACCGGAGCCGTGCCCCCCGGATATGAACAGTACGCGGGGACGGGGGCCGTCGAGAAGTTCCGGCGCGCGGGCGA
>JAVVFK010000017.1:0-20649 GCA_032251015.1 Elusimicrobiales bacterium | reverse complement strand
GCCCATACGGCTCCCCCGGCCCCCCCGCCGATGCGGCGCAGATAGGCCAGCATCGCGGAGAGATAGAAGAAGACGTAGAGCAGGTTCTTGCGCTCGGCTATCCAGGCCGCCGACTCGGCCTGGGCCGGGTGCAGCGCCCATAGCAGGGCGCCGGCCGCGGCCGCCGGAGCGCCCAGCCCCAGCGCCGACATGAGGAGAAAAAGCAGGACGGAATTTGCGAGATGCAGGGAGAGCGAAACGGCCCGCCGCACGCCGGCCCGTTCGCCCAGCAGGACGGCCTCCGCGCGCAGCGACAGCTCGGTCAGCGGATGGTAGTGCCCGAGCGTAAAGGAAGTGAGCGCCGAAGAGAGAGGCGCGCCGCGGGCCAGCCGCGAGGCGTAGGTGTAGTCGGGGTCGTCCCAGTTGGTGTAGCCGCTGCGAAGAGAGGGCGCGTACGCGGCCGCGAGCAGCGCGCCGAGCAGCACAGCGAAAAGTACCGCCGCCCGGCCGTCGCGTCCCATTTACTTGTTCTGCTTGCGCTTTAGCGAGAGCTCGTAGGCCTTCTGCACCTTGGCTTCTATGGCCGCCATCTCGAAGGGCTTGACCACGTAGTCCATGGCGCCGAAGAGGAGGGCGTCGTTGAGGGTGGCGGCGTCGTTGAGGCCGCTGACGGCGATTATCGGCACGTGCTCCGTGGCCGGGTCGGAATGGAATTCGTTCATCAGGCTGATGCCGTCCACGGAGGGCATCATGATGTCGGTTATTATGACGTCGGGGACGTTGCCGTCGGAAACGTACTTGCGCGCGGCGCGCGGATCGGCGAAGCCTTTGACCTCGTACTTCGCGGAGTCGAGGCCGGTCTCGTAGATGTCAAGTATGGCCTCGTCGTCGTCTATCGCGATGATCTTTATCCTGGGATTGTCCATATGGGAGTCCTATTTGCCTGCGCCGGCGGCTTTTTTGCCGGCGGGCTTGCTCTGGTCTTTCGCGGACTTCTCCGCCTTTTTGAGGCTGTACTGTATGCGGAAGCGGAATTCCCCGCGCGTGGTCTTGACGTAAAAGAGGTCGCGCAGTCCGTAGATCTTGTGCCTGGTTATGAAATCGGAGATCGCGTCTATGTCCTTATCGCTCTCGAGGGGGATCAGGCGGTGCGGCTGCTTTACCGCCGCCATCAGGTTCTTGTTCTTCTGCAGGTCGTAGGTCTCCACCAGTTTGAAGTCGTAGCTCTGGCCTACGCGGCTGATGAAATCGTCGCGCATGGCGCCTTCGAGCGGCTGGGCGCTGATGAATCCGGCCACGTTCTCGTCCTCGGGGAGCTTCTCGGCGGCCTTTCTCGCCTCGGTCATGGCGTAGGAGAAAGCCTCTCCGAACTTGTTGAGCGGCGCCTTGAACCGGCGGAGTTCGCCGTTTATATAGGCCGAGATCAGCAGCTGGTCCCCTTTGTAGAACACCATCTTGCTGCCGGTACTCATCTGGGCGTTAAGGATGTCGGAGTTCTTTATCTCGCGGAAGAAGTCCTTGGCGTACATCGCCTTTATGCGGCCGCGCCTGATCGTGACGCCGCCCTTGGACTCGTCGCGTACGATGACCGAACCGTCCTGTCCGATCTCTAAATAATAATCGACGAAGCCTTTCTTCTTTGAAACGATGTTCATCCAGGCGGCCTCTTCTGTAGCCGTAAAGGCGCCGCGGCGGGCGGCCCAGGCGGCGCCGGCGGCAACCAAAATAAGGACGGCTATAGCGGCCCTTTTCACGGCTTCTCCTTTCGCGGCGCCGCGGAGGGCAGGGACTCTATGACCCTGTCCAGGGATAAGCGGCCGCGGCCGTAGAACCAGGTCAGGACGGCCAGCGCCAGCAGTATGAAATTGAGCGCTAACTCCACCCCTATGGGATTGCTGTTGCCGGTGCCGAAGCAGCCGCAGCTGGTTATAGGCAGGCCGCGGACCATGGCCTGGCCCAGGAGAACCTGGAAGAAGAGTATCATCGCGCCTATGACCGCGGCCGAGATCCGGGTGAAGAGGCCGGCAGCCAAAAAAAGGCCCAGGTATATCTCAGCCCACGGCACGGTCACCGAGGCGAGCGCAGCCATCCAGGAGGGGAACATTTTATATGTTTCTATGGCGTAGGCGAATTCCTCGGCGGGAGCGACGGCTTTGAGGAAGCCCGCCCAGGCGAAGATCAGGCCCAGCGCTATCCGGCCGGCGAGGCCGGTCCACTGGGTGAAGGGAATGGTCTTTTTTTTGGTCATTTTAGCGTTATTATCAGCGGCCGGATCTTTTCCACCAGCTGGCCGAAGCCCACGGCGCGCTTGCCGTTGACGAAGAAAGTCGGGGTGGCGTTGATGCCCCGCATATCGCCCTCGGCCATATCGCCGGACACCTGCCGGGCTATCTCCGGGTCGTCCAGGCAGGCCGCGAAGACGGCCATGTCCACGCCGGCCTGGGCCGCGTAGGCGTCGAGTTTAGGCTGGGGTTCGCGAGACATGGCCCAGTCTTTCTGGTTCTCGAAGATCAGCGCGGCGTATTCCTTGAACTTTCCCTGGCGGCCGGCGCAGTCCGCGCGGACTGCCGTTTCCACTCCCCAGGGGTGAAGGCTCAGCAGCGGATAATGTTTGAACACCACGCGCACCTTGTCCGGGTAGGTCTTAGTTATCTCCTCCAGCCCGGAGAAGGCGTGTCTGCAGGCGGGGCAGGCGAAATCGGTGAATTCCTCTATGACTATCGGGGCGTCGGCCGGCCCGGTGTGCCTGAAATCGGGGACCGCCCGTTCGGGCCCCAGGTTGAGGTGGCGCGCCAGCAGTGTGCCCAGCGTGGCCAGGAAGACCAGCGCGGCGGCCGCCGCCAGTTTGCGGTAGAGCGTCCGTTTGTCCTTTATCTCCGGTATCTTCATTATTAGATGATTTTAACTATTTTGGACGAGCTTTGCGCCCCTTTTACCAGCATTATTTTCCTGGCGTCCACTTTGAGCTCCAGCGAGAGCTGCCGGATGGCCGAGGCGTTGGCCAGGCCGCGTTCGGGCTTCGCCTTGGTCCAGACTTCGTAGGCGTCGGCGGCCTTCTTCATTATCTTGTCGCGCCGCTCGCCCGGATGTACCCTCAGCTTTATGAACATCAGTCCGCCAGCAGCGATTCCGAGGTCATGTCCTCCGGCTGGGCGATGTCCAGTACCTCCAGCACGGTCGGCGCTATGTCGGAGAGTATGCCGTGCGGGCGCAGTTTGGCGGCCGGCTTGTCCTTGTCGATGTAGATGAACTCGACGGGGTTGGTGGTGTGGGCGGTCTTGGGCATGTCTATCTTGTAGTCCCACATCTCCTCGGCGTTGCCGTGGTCGGAACTGATCATGACGACGTAGTCCTTCGCCGTCGCGGCGTCGACCAGCATCCTCACGCTCTCGTCTGTGACCTCGACGGCCTTTACCGCCGCTTCGTAGATGCCGGTGTGTCCGACCATGTCGCAGTTGGCGAAGTTGACCACTATGAAGTCGTATTTGCCGGAGCTTATTTCCTCCACGGCGCGCTCGCGCACGCGGAGCGCGTCCATCTCGGGGTGCTCGCCGAAGCTCGACGGGTCCCAGCTGCCCTTTATCTCCACCTGGTCCTCGCCGGCGTAGGGCGCGGTGCGCTTGCCGTTGAAGAAGGAGGTGACGTGCTTGAACTTCTGCGTCTCGGCCAGGCGCAGCTGCTTGAGGCCCTTCTCCGAGATGACCTGTCCGAGCAGGTTGTCCATGCCGCCGCCTTCGTCCATGGCCGAGAGGGCGTTGAACTTGAAGGCGTCGTAGTAGCGGGTGAGGCCGCAGTAGACTATGTCCATCTTCTTCCAGCGGTTGCCGGGGTAATCGTCCTCGACGAAACACTTGGTGAGCTCTATGGCGCGGTCCTGGCGGAAGTTGAAATGCACTACAGAGTCGCCGTCCTTCATGCCCTGGTAGTCGCCTATGACGGTCGGCGGGATGTATTCGTCAACTATGGGCTGGCCGTTGGGGTTTTTCAGCGCGGCGTAGGCGGTCTCAAGGGCCTCGACGGCGGTCTTGGCCCTGGGGCCTTCGGCACGGGTGATGGCGTTGTAGGTCTGGTCGACGAGCGACCATTTCTCGCCGCGGTCCATGGCGTAGTAGCGGCCCATGATGGTGGCGACGGCGGAGTTGCCGGTCTCTTTGATGACCTCGTCGAGCATTTTGACGAAGGAGAGCGCCGAGCGGGGCGGCGTGTCGCGGCCGTCGGCGAAGAAATGTATCCACACCTGCCTGATACCGCGCTTCTTTGCCTCGCGCATGATGGAGTAGAGGTGGTCCTGGTGGGCGTGGACGCCTTCGTCCTGGACGAGGCCCATGAGGTGCAGCGCGGAGCCTTTGGCCACGCAGTTGTCGAGGGCGGCGGCCAGGGCTTTGGTCTTGAAGAAGGTGCCGTCCTCTATCATGTCCTTGATGCGCTTGAGTTCCTGCACTACTATGCGGCCGGCGCCTATGTTGAGGTGGCCGACTTCGGAGGAGCCCTGGTAGCCTTTGGGCAGGCCGACGGCTTCGCCGGCGGGTTCCAGGACGGTGTTGGGCCAGGTCTTGAGATAGGTGTCCATGTTGGGGGTGCTGGCGTTGACCACGGCGTTGAACTTATCGGGCTTATACATGCCCCAGCCATCCCTGATTATGAGCAGTACTTTCTTGGCCATATGTGATCCTTATCCCCGAAAGAGGTGTCCCGCCCCTATATTTTAGGATATATGGCGTTTCTTAATATAGGGGGTGTCCCGGACTCCCCGGCCCGAGAGCCTCGTAAATTGTTTTACGCAAAACTGCCGGGAGTGGAAGCCTCTCTCTGGTTTGTTTTGTAGAATCATTTTATGGGAGAACTTGAGATCGGAAGGGTGACGGAGGATAGGGAACTGAGGGCCTGCGCGCGTTGCATGGCCGCCACGGACCCGTGGCTGAAGTTGGGGAGAGGCTACAAGGCCTGTCTGGCGGGTCTGGCCGCCCCGCGCGAGATATACGCGGCCAGGGACGGAGGAAGGCTGGCGGGTTTCGTGGTTCTGCAACGCTATGGAGTGCTCAACGGCTATATACAGACACTCTGCGTGATGCCTGGGCGCAGGGGACTGGGGGTCGGGACGCGGCTGATGCGTTTTGCCGAGGAGATTATCCTGAAGAAAGGACCGAACGTGTTCATCTGCGTTTCTTCGTTCAATGACGGCGCCCTCCGGCTATATCGCAGGCTGGGTTACAGGAAAGGCGGGGTCCTTAAGGATTTCATAATGCGCGGCTACGACGAGATACTGCTGCGCAAGACCCTCGGCTCTTTTTCCGAATTTCAGCCGCCTCGGCGCGGTACGAAGGCATTGGTTAGGACGTCATCCCGGGGAACTGAAAGAGAGTAATGCCGGGGGCGCCTAACGATTAATCCGCTCGCCGCCGGGGGTGAAAGCCCCCGGCGGTTTTATTTGGCGGAGGTTTTGATGCGGGAGATGTGGACGGTGACGGATATGCCGACGACGGCCAGGAGGACGGCGGACCATGGGCCGCGGTCGCTGAGGGCGTAGGCGGAGACGGCGAGGGTCAGCCAGAGCAGGGAGATGGTGCCGACCTTTGTCGAAAGGGGCAGGCCTTCGTCCGAGCGGTAGCGGCGCAGATATTCGCCGAAGAGGCGGTTCTCGTGAAGCCAGCGGTGCAGGCGCGGCGAGCTCTCCGCGAAACACCAGGCGGCCAGCAACAGGAACGGAGTCGTCGGCAGCAGCGGGAGCAGGGCGCCCAATAGCCCCAGCAGCGTAAATAGCAGGCCGAGGGCCGCGAGGGCGGCGTCGCGGCCCTGCCGCGCCGGGGTCTTTCTGGCCGGTTTCTGTCCGTTCATAAGAAGAAGATTACACAATATCCGGTCCGCCGGGCGCAAAGCCCCCCTTTGCTATCGTTTATATGGTAGAGTCGGGGAGGTAGGAACAAGGGGGAGGGAATATGAAAAAAATAGTAATGATGACGGTGCTCTGCGCCATGGCCGGTCCGGCCGCGGCGCTGGAAGCGAAGAATTATGAACTGGGCGTTATCGTGGGCGAGCCGACCGGTATCAGCGGCAAGATGGAGCTGGCCGACGGCACGGCGCTGGACGCGGCGGCCGCGTGGTCGTTCTCGGGGGAGGACAGGCTGAGCCTGCACGCGGACAAGCTGTGGTACCGGCACGACATCTTCAAGGTGCGGTCCGGCCGGCTGCCGCTGTATTACGGCCTCGGTGTGCGGCTGAAGCTGGAGGATAAGTCGAAGGCGGGCATCCGTATGCCGATAGGCCTGCAGTATTACCTGCCGGATTCGCGGCTGACTTTCTTCGGCGAACTGGCGCCCATACTGGACCTGACGCCGGACACGGACCTTGAGCTCAACCTGGCGGTAGGTTTTCGCGTGATCTTCGATTAAGGCGGCTCTCTTCGGTCATTCGCCGCCGGGGACGGCCCCCCCGGCGGTCTTTTTTTCTTCCGACGGGCGGACGAAGGCATGGCGGGAGCGGGTCCAGAGCAGGCGGATGAAGAGCCCGTCTATGATCGTGGAGAAAAGCATGTAGAAGGCAGGCAGCATCTGATCGCTGACCGGCTGATTGCCCGTGAACCACCCTATCGTTATGACGGGGCCCAGCGTGAGCAGTATTCCCCACGGATCGGCGACCAGGAGTCCCATGCCGATATTGCCCCTGGCGCCGGGGTCGCCGCTGTATTCCAGCGCCAGTATCAGCAGGACGGCCCAGGCCCGGTGCAGGACCAGGATCCCGGCCGCGTAAACGAAAGCCGAACGTATTAAAACGCAGGTCCGCGTAAGCGGCCGCGGCTCGGCGGGCGCTGGCGGGCCGTCCTCCCGCCGCGCTTTATGGGCGAAGATGTAGAGAATGGAGAACAGGAAAAGGAGTACCGCCGGCGTCAGTACCGCGAAGAACTGGTTGGCTGTCATTTGCCCGGATCCTTTTTCCGCATACAGGATGCATTATATTTCTTTTGGGCGGCCGGCGGTTTTGTTTTGTAGAATCGGTAGTGCGGGGCGCTGAAAAGATATTTTAACGCCGGAGGACGGATGACCACCGAGAAATTCCTGGAAGAGACAAGAAAAGCCTGCGGGGACAACCTGCTGTCGTTTGTGGTGTACGGATCGGCCGCGGCGGGCGACGCCGTGCCCGGCGTTTCGGACGTGAACGCGATGCTGGTGCTGCGCGAGGCGCATATCGGCGCCCTGCGGGCGATAGGGGAGGCGTCACGCGGCTGGCTGAAGAAAGGCAATCCTCCGCCGCTGGTGTTCACGCGCGAACGGCTGGCAGCCTCGGCCGACAGCTTTCCCATAGAACTTTCCGATATGGCGGCGTCCCGCAAGGTGCTTTTCGGCGCGGACCCGCTGGAGGGCGTCAGGATCGAGCCCGGCCACCTGCGCCACGCGCTGGAGCGGGAACTGAAGGGAAAGCTGATACTGCTTAGGAACTCGTATATCTCGGCCGCGGGCGCCGGCAAGGCTCTGTGTGCCGTCATGACGGCCTCGCTGCCCAGTTTCCTGGTGCTCTGCCGCGCGGCGCTGCGGCTGCGCGCCGGTTCGGCGCCGGCCGCCAAACTGGAGGCCGCCGAGGGGCTGGGCAAGCTGGTCGGCGCGGATGTTTCGTCGTTCGCGGAGATACAGGCCATGCGTGCCGGCGGCGGCCGGCCCTCCGATCCCGAGGCGCTTTTCGCCAGGTATCTCGGCGCGGTAGAGGCGCTGGCCGACGCGGTCGACCGCTGGGAGTACTGAACATGCGGCGCGCGCTTGCCTGTTTATTCCTGTTCTCCGGACTGCTGCTGGCGGCCGGACCGACGCCGGTCCGGGCCTACGATTCCTACGCCTGGGGGCATATAGAGGACGCGCCGGAAGAGAACTTAGTGCAGCGCACTCTTCGGTCGCATGGCACGAAGATAATGATCGGCTTCGCCGTCGCGGGTTTTCTGGGCTTCCTGTTCCTTATGGGGCCGGGAGAGGTTTTCGACGCATGGAAGCGCTCCGGGTGGAGGTACCGCCGCGGTATGCGCGGTTTCGGCGGGCTGGGCGGTTTCGGCGGCGACGACTGGTAGCCGCCGGGGATCAGTGGTAGGCTACGGTGGTTAGGCCGAAGATTACGCGCGAGTGCATTTCGGAATAGTCTATGCGGAAGAAGCCGTCTTCTCCCCAGCCGGTGCCCCAGCTGTTCTTGACTATAAAATATTCTTCGGCGTCGTTGTAGCCCACCAGCAGTACGGCGTGGGAGCCGACGCGCTTTCCGGCGACGCGGGAATATATTCCGCTCTTGTAGTGCAGGAAATCCTCATACACTATCATCGAAGTGGGCAGCGGGCCGTAATGGGCCAGCGCGGCCTTCAGCTTTTTCACGGTGGGCAGCACCATGCCCCAGCCGCTTATCTTATGCGCCTTCCGCTCCCAGCCGGAGGCCGCGTTGGAGCAGGAACCGTCGGCTTCGGCGTAAGGGTAGGCGTCTTCGGCCGGCAGGCCGCGGCGCGTGAGAAAGCGGGGGAAGAGAACACCGCCGCCGCAGCTGCCGACGCTGCTGCAGGAGATGTACACCTGCTCGGAAAGATCGATGCCCATGCCGGGCTCGCCGCGCTTGCGCATGACGTAGGATTCCAGCGCCCCCGTCATGGCGAATGACCAGCAGGAGCCGCAGCCGCCCTGGCGTTTGGGGGAGGTGACGAAGTCGCCGCCGTTGTCGCGCCAGTCCAGAGAGCTGCCCAGGCGCGTCTCGGGCGGTTCAGGGGCCAGCGGGCCGGAGGGGGCGTTGGCGTCGAGCCCCGTCAGCGTGCCCCACTGGTCTTCGGTCAGATTTGAAACCTCGGTCTCGCCGGCCGTCCAGCGGGCGCCGCGCGAATCGAGCGATCTCTGAAGTTCGGCGATCTTAGCGCGCGTCCCCGGCGCGGGTTCGGCCGCGGCGGAGCCGGCCAGCAGGCAGGCGAGCGCGGTCATGGCTATGGCGGCGGGGCGTAAGGTCATATATATAGATTAATGGCCCGCGCCCGCGCTTTCAAGGCCATAGGGCCCAGGGGGCGTACGGGTATTGATGACCGGGCGTCAGACTATCTTTATGTCCATGCTGTAGAGCAGGGACATCGCTTCGGGCAGGGAGAATTTCGCGTTCCTGATCCTGTTGAACGAGGGATTTATCGCGTAGCTGCGGGCCGCGGAAAGGTCGGCCCCGGAGAGGTCGGTGTCGTTGAACATGGCGCCGGAGAGGTCCGTGCCGGAGAAGTCGGCGCCTTTGAGGTCCGCCTCGCGGAAATCGGTCTCTTTGGCCAGGCAGTTCTTCACGGCCGCGCCGGCCAGCGGCAATCCCATGAAAACGCAGTCCGACAGCACACAGTCCGCGAAGGTCAGCGGGCCGGAGATGTTTATCTTAGGCCAGTCGGCCTCGGTCCAGTTGGAGCCGGTGAGCTTGCAGCTCTTGAAGGCCGTGCCCTGGAAAGAGGTGGCGGGCACGCGCAGGAGGCTGAGGTTGCAGCTTTCGAAGCGGCAGTCGCGGAACCGGCAGAACCGGAGAGCCGCGCCGGTCAGGTCGCAATTGCGGAAGACGCAGGAGGAGAAGGACCTTGACTCTATCCGCGCGTTCTTAAGGTCCAGCCCGCCGAAGGTGCGGTCGGCGTATTCCTTCTCGCCGTCGTCGGGGAAAGAACTCTTCTTCATGCGGTTATTCTAACAATTCTGGCGGGAATGCGTCCGGTTTGGTAACATATCGCCGATGGACAAAAAGCCCCTTCTTGTCAGCGCCTGCCTGCTGGGCGTAAAGTGCCGCTACGACGGCGGAGAACAGTATCATCCGGCTATAATTGAGCTGATGGAACGATACACGCTGGTGGCGGTCTGCCCCGAGGTGCTCGGGGACATGCCGACGCCCCGGACGCCCGCCGAGATGCGCGGAGCCCGGGTCGTTTCGGCCGACGGCGAGGACAGGACGGAGAAGTTCCGGCTGGGCGCGGAGCGCGCGCTGAAGGCGGCCCGCCGGGTCGGGGCGGGTAAAGCGCTGCTCAAATCGCGCAGTCCCTCGTGCGGCAACGACGGCGTGTATGACGGGACTTTTTCCGGCAAGCTGGCTCCGGGCAGGGGCGTCGCCGCCGCCCTGCTGGAAGAGAACGGGGTTAAGGTCTTTTCCGAACTGGATATCGCCGGTCTGTATTGATACGCCGGCCGCGGTATGACGGAGAAAGATCTGTTTTAAGGAAGGAGGACCGATGGATAGGGGAACTTCGGGGATGTTATTGGCGGGAGCGGGAGCCGCGCTGCTGTTCGGCGGGGGCTATATTTTTCTCAACCTCGAGCGCGGGGGCGTTAACCCCCAGACCATGGGCTCGTTCGCCGCGATGCTGGCCGGCATAGTCCTGCTGGTCATCGGGAAGTCGCGGATGAAGGCCGCCGACCACGAGGAGACCGCCGAAGCGATGGGGCTCGAGGTAAAGGACGCGCTCAGCCTGGGGACTTCCGACAGAGTGGAGATGGAGGGCGAGGCCGGCGGGTTCCGGACAAAGGTGAGCAGGCGGGAAAGCCGCGTCCGTTCCCGTACGGGCTATGTGCGCAGCCGTTACGAGGACCTCGTATTCCAGGTGGAGGTTCCCAACCCTTCGGGCCTGACTTTCCATGTCGGTCCCGATTCCCTGCTGCGGACCCCGCTCGGTTCGCTCCCCCCGAAGCTCGAGGCTTCCGGCTGGGCGTGGACGGATTCGCTGGCGGTCAGGGCGGAGCCGGCGGAAGCGGCGGCCGAACTCTTCGGCGCCGCGTCCTCCGCGGCCTTGTTCCGGGAGTTCTTCGGCAAGGTGACCTGCACGCTCAACGGAGATCTGCTGGAGTTCGAGCCCGATACCCGGGTGGAAAGCCTGGTGCGTCCCGGGGAGGACTTTCACAGCCTGGAAGAGGCCAAGGCTCTTCTGGACCAAGGGGTGGAGGTTGCTAAACTTATAGCGTCTTTGCCCCCTTCGGCGCCGCGCTGACGGCGCCCGCGCCGTTCCATCGGCCGCAGCCGTCCGTATCGCGGTTCCTTATTGACTTAGCCCCCTCCAGTCTGGGAAAATACCGGGCGGGGGGTGGAAATGAAATTCATAGCCGACGCTATGCTCGGCAGGCTTTGCCGATGGCTGAGGATAATGGGCCGCGACTGCGAGTTCGTGCCCCATGACGCCCGCGACGCGCGGCTCATGCTGCTGGAGGCCCGCGCGCGCGGCACGGTGCTGCTTACGCGCGACACGAGCCTGACGGCGCACGCCGGGGAGGCGCGCATAATGCTGTTCCGGGAGCAGCATTGGCGCGACCAGCTGCGCAGGCTGATGAAGGAACTGCCGCTGGAGCCGGACGAGGCCGGTTATTTTACGCGCTGCACGCTCTGCAACGTCCCGCTCGTGGAAATATCCCGCGGGGAGGGGCTCGCCGCGGCCCCGCCTTCGGCGGCGGAGTTCGACTACCGCTTCACGCGCTGCCCGGCCTGCGGCAAAGTATACTGGCCCGGCACGCACCTGGACGCCGTGCGCCGGGAGATAGCTTCGTTGAGAACCGGATGAAGGACCGGCGCCGCGCCGGGGGTTCCGTATTGACTTTGCGCCCCGAGGTCTGGGAGAATGGCGGTTGGGGGGAGGGGAAATGAAAAAAAATAAAAAGACGGACGAGTTTCCGCCGCAGCACCAGGACCGCATGCCGGGACTGGAGAAGGAAATGCGCCCGCGCCCGCTCTATAAGGGCGAATGGTATAAGGGCAGCGGCAAACTGAAAGGCAGGAAGGCCATCGTTACCGGCGGCGACAGCGGCATCGGCCGGGCCGTGTCCCTGTTCTTCGCGCGGGAAGGCGCGGACGTGGCCGTGCTCTACTGCAACGAGCACGACGACGCCGCGGAGACGAGGGAGGCGGTGGAGAAGGAGGGGGCGCGCTGCCTGCTCATGGACGGCGACGCGGGGGACCCGGCTTTCTGCGGGAAAGCCGTGAGCCGCGCCGCGAAGGAACTGGGGGGCCTGAACATACTGGTCAATAACGCCTCGTACCAGGCCTTTCAGCCCGACCTGGAGTCGCTTCCCGACGAGCAGTTGCTGAAGACTTTCAGTACCAACGTCTTCGCCTATTTCTACATGGCCAGGGCCTGCCTGCGGCATTTCCGGGAAGGCGACGTCATAATCAATACCAGCTCGGTGACGGCGTACAAAGGCAGCACGCACCTGCTGGACTACGCCTCCACGAAGGCGGCGGAGGTGGGGTTCACCCGGGCGCTGGCGCGGGTCCTGGCGCCGAAAGGCATCAGGGTCAACGCCGTCGCTCCCGGTCCGGTCTGGACGCCGCTGACGCCTTCGACCTATCCGCCCGAGCTGGTGAGGACCTTCGGCAGGCAGACGCCGATGGGCAGGGCCGCCCATCCCGAGGAGATAGCTCCCAGCTACGTCTTCCTGGCTTCCAGGGATTCGTCGTATTTCACCGGGACGGTGCTGCACCCGGACGGCGGGACCAGCACCAATACCTGAAGGGCGGCCGGTCCGCCGAAAAAGGAGGAGAGCATGCCGTACAAGACCAACAAGGAACTGCCGGACAGCGTGAAGAGCCATCTTCCCGCCGGCGCGCAGACCATATTCCGCAAAGCCTTCAACAGCGCCGACGAACAGTACAAGGACGAGGTCCGGGCCTTCAAGGTGGCCTGGGCGGCGGTGAAGAAGGAATACGCCAAGCGGGACGGGGAATGGAGGAGAAAGAAATAATGCAAATACTGCTTAACCTGATACTTAGTTCGGTCGCCGTCTTTGCGGCGGCTTATGTGCTCCCGGGCGTCACTGTCGACGGAGTGGCGCCCGTTCTGGTGGCGGCGGTGGCGCTGGGGGTGGTCAATTCGGTGCTGCGTCCTCTGCTGCTGATACTTACGCTGCCGATAAACGTGCTCACGCTGGGGCTTTTCACTCTGGTGATCATCGGCGGCCTGGTGCTGCTGGTCAGCTGGCTGGTGCCGGGCTTCCATGTGGCCAACTTCTGGTGGGCGCTGGTCTTCGCTTTTGCGCTCGGGGTTATAAATATCTTCTTCGCGCCGCTAAAGAAGTGAGGGCTCGCCTCGGGCGGAATATCGGGGGGTGAATAATGGGGATATCAAGACGGACGTTGCCGGTAAAGAACGCCGGGCGGTTCCGCGGATTTTTCGCCGCGGTATTGGCCGGTATTTTTCTGACGCCTTCTGCCGTTCATGGCGCGGTGGCGGAGTATGAACTGACGCTGGACCTTCGGCCCGTGAACGTCACGGGGCGTCCCGTGGAGGCGATGACCATCAACGGCGGCATTCCCGGCCCGGTGCTTCGTTTCAGGGAAGGGGATACCGCCCGGATCCGCGTCAGGAATAATATGCCGGTGGATACGTCGATCCACTGGCATGGGCTGCTGCTGCCCAACGAAATGGACGGCGTTCCGTTCGTCACCCAGCCGCCTATCCCCGCGAATTCGACGTTTACCTACGAATTCAACATCAGGCAGACGGGGACGTACTGGTATCATTCGCACACCCGGCTGCAGGAACAGCGCGGGGTATACGGGGCGATAGTTATCACGCCCGCGGACGAGCCGAATCCTCCGCCTGACGACCATGTGGTGGTTCTTTCCGACTGGACGGACCGCCTGCCTGAAGAGGTTTTAAGGCTTCTCAAGCGCGGGAGCGAGTGGTTCTCCATCGAGAAGAGAAGCGGGCAGAGCGTCCTGGGCGCCGCGCGGCTGGGGCTCCTCGGGGATTATTTCAAGCGCGAGCTGCAGCGCATGCCGGCCATGGACATATCGGACGTGGCCTATGACCGGTTCCTCGCCAACGGGCGGCCCGAATACTGGATAGACGCGGCTCCCGGCGAGACCGTCCGGATACGGATAGTGGACGGGTCGGCCAGCTCTTTCTTCCACCTGAACTTCTCCGGCGGACCGATGACGATAGTCAGCGCCGACGGGCAGCCCGTGCTCCCGCTCAAAAAGGATATCTTCCTTATCGGCGTGGCGGAAACGTACGACGTACTGGTCACGGTACCGGAGTCCGGAAAGCACGAACTGCGCGCCACGTCCCACGACGGGACGGGGTTCGCGTCCGTCTGGATAGGCCGGGGCGAAAGGCGCCCGGCCAGGACGGTGCCGATCCCCAACGTCTATCACGCCATGGGAAAACTGACGCTCGGCCGTGTCTTCGCGCTGACCCCGGCCGGCACCATGGGGATGGCGGATCCGGCCGTAGAGAACGGGGAGCTGGACGAGCCGGTGTCGATGATGGACAGGATGATGCGTGATATGGACCATGGTTCCGGGTCCCCGATGGACGGCGGGAACATGGACGGACCGATGGAAATGGAAAAGAAGGACGCCCGTCCGGCTTCCGGAAGCGTAAAGACGGGAGGCTTCCTTCTCCGCGACGACGTCGCTTCGGCTTCCGGCCTGGCCCGCGACGGGATGAGCCCGCTCCGGCCCTGGCCCCCCTATGCCGAACTCAGGTCGCCGGTTTCCACGGCTTTCTCATCCACCCGGCCCGTCCGCCAGGTGCGCCTGACACTGGACGGGGATATGGAACGCTACGTGTGGAAGATAGACAACCGCACGATCTTCGAGGAAGACTCCATCCTGATCAAAAAAGGGGAGATAGTCAGGTTCATCCTGATAAACAGGACGATGATGCATCACCCGATGCATCTCCACGGCCATTTCTTCCGCGTCGTCGGCGAACAGGGGGACCACTCGCCGCTGAAGCATACGGTGGACGTGCCGCCCATGTCCACGACGGTCATAGAGTTCGACGCCGAAGAGTTCGGGGACTGGTTCTTTCACTGCCATCTCCTTTATCACATGAAAAGCGGGATGGCCCGGGTCGTCCACTACCGGGATTTCGTCCCCTCCGGCGCGGTCAGGGCCGTGCGGCCCAGGCTCACCGTGGATCACTGGTACGCCTGGGCGGACGCCGACGTCCTCTCCAATATGACCCTGGGAAAAGCTGTCCTCTCCAATTCGAATAATATGCTGACCGCCGAATGGCAGGCGGGTTGGGAAAATACGGATAGAACGGAGTGGGAAATCGTCCCTCTATGGAACCGCGTCTTTAACCGGTTCTCCTCTGTTTTCATCGGAGCGGATATCGAGGGAGAAGGAGGAACGGAGACGGAGACCCGCGCCGTCGCCGGCGCCGGGTACGTTCTCCCGCTAAATATCCATTTCCGCGGCTGGATCGACGAGGACGGCGGCGCGCGCGCGATAATGGAAAAGGAATTCATGCTGACCCCGCGCTTCGAGCTTGCCGGGGAAGCCGAATACGACACTCATCATAAATGGGAAGGCCGGGTCGGGCTGTCGTACCTGGCCACCCAGGACGTTTCCCTGGTGACCCAGTGGCATTCGGAATTCAGCTGGGGGCTGGGCGCGCGGATCCGCTTCTAGCCCCGCGCGGAGCCGCGTGTCCGGCCCGTCAGTCGCCCTTTTTCTTCAGGCATCTTTCGAGGAACTCGTCCTGCTCCCACAGCAGGTGGAAGATGTTCTCCCGCGCCTGGTAGCCGTGAGATTCCTCGGGCAGCAGGACCATGCGGACCGGCGCGCCCAGGTTCTTGAGCGCCTGGAAGTAGCGCTCGGTCTGCAGGGTGAAGGTGCCGGGATTGTTGTCGGCCGCGCCGTGCACCAGCAGCAGGGGCTTCTTCATCCTGTCGGCGGTCATGAACGGCGAGATGCGGTCGTAGACCTCCGGCGCGTCCCAGTAATTGCGCTGCTCGCCCTGGAAACCGAACGGGGTCAGAGTCCTGTTGTAGGCGCCGCTCCTGGCGATGCCGCAGGCGAAGAGGTCGGTGTGGGTCAGCAGGTTGGCGACCATGAACGCGCCGTATGAGTGTCCGCCTACCGCGACGCGGTCCTTGTCCGCCACGCCCAGCCGGTCCACGGCCTTTATTGCCGCTTCCGCGTTCATTTTCAGCTGTTTTATGAAGGTGTCGTTGGGTTCCTTCTTCCCTTCCCCGACTATCGGGAAGGACGCGTCGTCGAGTACGGCGTAGCCGCGCTTGACCCAGTAGACGAAAGAGCCGTAGTGGGGATAGATGAAGTCGTTGGGGTTCTTTTTGCTCTGCCCGGCGCTGTCCTTATCCTTGAATTCCTGCGGGTAGGCCCAGACAAGGAGCGGAAGTTTCCCGTCCTTCTCCCTGTCGTAGCCGGCCGGCAGGTAAAGTTTGCCGGTCAGTTCCACGCCGTCCTTGCGCTTGTATTTGAGGATCTCCCTTTTGACGTCCTTGATGCTCTCGAACGGGTTCCGGAAGGCGGTTATCTGCCTGAGTTCGCCGGTCTTTATGTTCCTGAAGTAATAGTTGGGATATTCCGTGCTCGACTGTATCCAGGTCAGCACTTCGCCGGCCGCGGCGTCCTCTATCGAGACCAGGGTTTCCTTGCGGTCCTTGAGTTCCGAGCGGTAGAGCCGGCGCGTCTCCAGCGAGGAGAGGTCCAGTTCGTCTACGAAAGGGAACTGCCCGAGTTTAGTGTAACCCTTACCCAGGAGGTAGGCCTTGCCGTCCTCTATCAGCATGACCCTGCGGCCGCTGGGCAGGCGGCGGGTGGCGAAAGTGCCCGGGTCGGAATAGATGTCCTGGTAGTTCCGGTCGTAGAGCACGCGCGGTTCCTTGCCCGGGTCCGAAGGGTCCGCCAGGTAGGTCTTCGAATTGCGGGTGTCGTACCAGCTGTCGAAGGCCAGCGCCCTGTCGTCGTCGCCCCAGGTGACGCCGGCGTAGCGCTGGATGGTCTTGAAGAAAGGGCGGGGGTCTTCTTTGAACGGCGCGTCCCATAGCCAGGCCTGGTCGCGGTGATCGGCCTTCTTTTCCGGGTCGCCTTCGTCGAGGGCCTCCACGTAGAACAGCGTGGCCGGCTTGTCGGCCCGCCAGTGCATGCTCCTCCTGCCCTTGCGCGCGGAGGAAAATCCCTTGGGCATTACCTCTATGAGCGGGACGTCGTTGACGGTCTCTATCGCCCTGCCGTCCAGCGCGTATACCGTTTCGCGCATAGGGAAACGCCAGAGCGGGACGATATAGGAGAAGGGCCTGCGCAGCGTGGTGACGAGGATATACTCTCCGCCGGGGGACACGCTTTCGCCGGCGTACATCGCGGCCCGCTTGAAAAGGCGGGACTCGCCGTCCAGGCCGACCAGGCGCAGTTCCGAGGTGACCAGCGTCTCGAAGTTCTTCTCGTCCATCGGGCTTTTCAGCAGGTCCTGGTAGGTGCGCATCTGGGACTTCTCGCCGGTGCCTTCGGACACCGCCGGTCCCTTGGGCAGTTCGATCTTCGGGTCCAGCAGCGGAGGCCTGTCGGCCGGCAGCATGCGCACCAGCAGGGTGGCGCTGTCGCGGAGCCAGCTGTATGGCTCGCCGAGGTTGGCGTTTAGCACGGGGCCGGTCAGGCGTTCCGCGCGGGCGGTCTCCACGTCCAGCACCCAGAGTTCCACGCCCTGTTCGGCGGTATTGGTGAACGCTATCTTCTTTTCGTCCGGCGACCAGGAGACATAGGCTATTTTGGGCGCCGCCGGCAGCCCCGAGACCTGTGTCTCCTCTTCCGCGTCGACCCTGCGGACCTTGAGGTTGGAGGAATAGGTCAGCATGCTGGAGATATTGGTGACGGGGTTGACGCGCAGACCGGCCAGGCGCATCTCTTCCTGTTTGAGTTCGGAGAGCGTCTTGTAGGTCGGCCGGTAGCTCAGCAGCATGTACTCGCGCTTCGAATCAAGGCTGAGCGACGGGGCGCGCTCATAGTCGGCCAATTCCATGATCTCGGGCGGGGGGAGCCGGAACTCCAGGTCCGTTTGGGCATGCCCGGGTCGGGCGAAGAAGGATATCAGTGCTATCGCCGGTATTATTTTCATGTTTTGTCCTCCGGGCCGCGCGGCGGCCCTTTATATGATATCAATATCGGGCGCGCCGGATTGCGCCCCGGAGGGCAATTAGGGTATATTTTGAACATCGAAAGGAAGACGGGAGATATGTGCATAAACGAACTATCGCTTCAATGACCGGCCCCGTTGCGCCGCGCCGCGCCGCCATCGAGACCGCGCCGCTTTTCCGCGAGGAGGAGCTGGAGGGCGAGCGGAAGATAAACCGCCTTCGCCTGGCGGGAATTTTCGCCTTCTTCCTCAACGAGATGTTCGTCTATCACGCCCTCGGGGCCGTGGACGCCGCCTTTCATTCGCAGGCGCTGGCGGTCTGCGCCGCCTGGATGATCTTCGCCGCCGCGGCCTGGCGATACGTGAACCGGCTCGGGCTCTACCACCGGTCGGTGAAGTACGCCGTATCGGCGGCGGACGCGCTGTTCCTTTTCTGGCTTCTGGCCGTGGCCGACGGGCCGTCGAGCCCGGTGGTGCCGGCTTTCTACGTGCTTATCGCGTTCTCCGCCCTGCGCTACAGCCGCAAGGCCACCTTCGCCTGCGCGGTGTTCTCGGCGGCGGCTTTCCTGGGCCTGCAGTACGAGGCTCTCGTCAGCCGTCCGGAGCTGGCCCTGCCGGCCTACGCGGTGGGTATACACCTGCTCTCGATGCTGCTGATGGGCGCCGCGGCCGGCCACGTGGTCGCCCAGCTCCAGGCGCTGGTGGGGCGGGCCGTCAATACGCTGATGGCGCGCCTGCGGGCGGAGGATGCGCTGAGCCGGTACGTGTCCCGGCAAGTGGCCGCGCATATCCTCGCCGGGGAGGCGGAGCTGTGGCTGGCCGGCAGCCGCCGCGAGGTGGCCGTGCTTATGTCGGACATACGCGGCTTCACCCCTCTCTCCGAGAAGATGGACCCCGAGGCGCTGGTCTCGCTGCTCAACCGGTATTTCAAGGTGATGATAGAGATAGTCTTCAAGCACGACGGCATGCTGGATAAGTTCGTAGGCGACGAGATCATGGCCGTGTTCGGGGCGCCGCTGGACCAGCCCGACGCCGAGGTCCGCGCGCTGCGCTGCGCCGCCGAGATGCAGAAGGCGCTGGACGATTTCAACGCCGGCCAGCGGGCCGCCGGCGCCCCCGAGCTGGGAGTGGGGATAGCCGTGCATTCGGGCCCGGTAGTGGCCGGCAATGTAGGCTCCGAGACCAGGATGGATTACACCGTGATGGGCGACACCGTCAACATGACGCAGCGCATGCAGGCGCGCGCCGCGGCCGGCAAGGTGCTGGTCTCGGACGCGGCCAGGGCGCGGGCCGGCGGGGAGTTCTCGTACACGGAACTGGAGCCCTTCCAGGTGAAAGGGCGGCAGGAGGCGGTGAAAGCTTTCGAACTGGTGTTCTGACGTCAGAACTTATGCCAGAGCATCTGCGTCGTGACGTCGTGGTGGAAGAGCACCTCGGACGTTTTGACTATGGTGCCGAGCTCCTTGGGGCTGCGGTCGGCGGCCGCCTGCTTGTGGCCGGCGTATTTTTCGTGAGGACCCTCGCCCAGCGCGCCCTTCAGGAAGTCGCTGCCGCGGAACAGGCGCAGCGCGTCGTGTATGTTGCCGGGCAGGTAGCGGACGCGGTCGCGCTTGCCTTCCTCTTTTGTCAGGGGTTTGCCTTCCAGCGCCGTGCCGAGAAGGGCGTAGAGGGCCAGGTAGGGGTTGGCGTCCGGTCCGACCGAGCGTATCTCCAGCCGCGCCGAATGCTCGTTGCCCGCCGGTATGCGTATCATGGCGCCGCGGTCAACGGCCGAGACCTTTATCTGGTTTGGCGCCTCGAAATGCGGGTCCAGGCGGCGGTAGGCGTTGACGCTGGAGTTGAGTATGAGCGAGAGCTCCTGCGCGTGGTTCAGTATGCGCGAGACCGAATCCCAGCCGGCCTTCGAGATGCCCTCCTCGCCCTTCCCGTCGTAGAATATATTCTTCCCGTCCTTAGAGAACGAGAGGTTGAGGTGCATGCCGCTGCCGTTGACGCCGCTGACCGGCTTGGGCAGGAAGGTGGCGGTCATGCCCATGTTGGCGGCTACCTGGCGGCAGACCAGCTTGTAGAGCTGTATCAGGTCGCAGGCGCGCACGGCGTGCGCGTGGGAGAAATTCAGCTCGAACTGCGACGGGGCCACCTCGGGGTGATCCTTCTCGTTGCGGAAGCCCATGGCGCGCTGCGCCTCCGCGGCGGTGTCGATGAACTTCTTGAGCGGGTCCAGCGGCAGCGAATGGTAGTAGCCGCCGGTGGAGATCAGCTCGAAGCCCTGTCTCTCGTCGTAGTTCTGCTCGGCGTTGAGCCCCCTCATGACGAAGCCCTCTACCTCGGCGGCCACGTTGGCCGTCAAGCCGCGCTTCTTCTTCATATCGGAGGTGAGGCGCACCAGGCGCGCGCGGAAGTCCGAGTCGTAGAGCGACTTGTCCCGGTTGAGGACGGTGCCGAATATTATCACTTTGCCGGGGCCGAAGACGTCGGACGGCAGCCAGAAGATGCTGCCCCAGTCTATGCCCAGCCGCAGGTCGCTCTCTCGCTGCGCCGAGAAGCCCCGTATGGAGGAGCCGTCGAAGGTCAGGTTGTCGTTGGCGGAGAGGAAGAACTGCTTGTCGTAATCGAGCATGTGGAAGCGGCCCTCTATGTCCGTGAAGCAGACCGTCACGGCTTTGAGATGCTTTTCCTTGCGGAGATAGTCGGTATATTTCTTCTCCAGCGCGGCGGGGGAGAGCCTCTGCGCGGCTTCGGCCGCCTCGATGTTGAGCGCCTCCAGCTCGTCGTAGGGTATCTCGAGGAACTTCTTCAGACCGCCGGCTTCGCCGCTGGTATTCCTATTCATATTTCTC
>JAVVFK010000179.1:0-5236 GCA_032251015.1 Elusimicrobiales bacterium | reverse complement strand
CAGGCCATGCTGGGGCGTGCGGCGAATGTACGATGGCCCTGGGACACGATTATTGAACGCAGTATCCGACGTTTTCCGCTGACATATTATGTGGGCGGTATTTTGGCGCTGACTTTGCTCGCCACGTTCGTGTTTGTGCAGCAGGCCGAGACGCTGGCAGTGCACGGATGGAAACTCGTTTTCTTTACTCTTGTGGGTCTCCTTTGCGCCAGCCAACTGGCTGTGACGCTGATGAACTGGTTGTCTACACTGCTGGTGAAACCCGGCCTGCTTCCGCGCCTGGATTATTCTTCCGGCATCACGCCCAGCTGCCGGGCTATGGTGGTGATCCCCACCATGCTCACGAGCCTGACCGGGATTGATCGCCTGATCGAAACCCTGGAAATCCATCATCTTGCGAATCGGGATCAACACCTGCATTTCGCCCTGCTGAAAGTCTTCTGAGGCCGGACGGCCGAAAAAAAAGAAGAGGCCGCGGGAACGCCCGCGGCCTCTTCTTTTCCGGTTAGCGCCTTCAGATCACGCTTCTGACCACGTTGAGTATCTCCTCGCGGCTGGAAGGCTTGGTGATATAGGTCTTGGCGCCGTAATCGATGGCCTGCTGTATCTCGCGCACGCTGCCCTCGACGGTGAGCATCACCACCGGGATGGATTTCGCGACCTTGTCCGTCTTTATCTCGCGGCAGGCGGTGAGCCCGTCCATGCGGGGCATGTGTATGTCCAGCATTATGAGCGACGGGAGCTCTTTCTTCGCCAGCTCCACGGCCTCTTCGCCGTTGGAGGCCTTTATGACCTTGTAGCCCTCCGCCTCCAGCAGCGCGGCCAGGCTGTCCTGCATCTCGGCGTCGTCGTCGGCCAGCAGTATCTTTTTGGTCATCGGCATAGGGACTCCGCTGAAAGGAAATTGAATTTGCCGCGGGCTGGGATCGAACCAGCGACACCCGGTTTTTCAGACCGGTGCTCTACCACTGAGCTACCGCGGCGGACTGACGGACATATTAAATCAATTTTCGCCCCCCCGACACAAGGCGGCCCGTCGCAGAGCTCCGGGCACCGGCTGCGGCAAAGCCGCCCTGATCCGGCCCGACGGAGCGGCGCGGCAGATTATGGTAGAATATACGTGATGCCACAGAGGGTTTCCGGGGAAATAGAAAAACTTATACTGCAGGCGGTCGAGCAGACTTCCGAGGCGATACTTATAACCGACGCCGGGGGCAGGATCATCTACGCCAACCGGGCCTTCGAAGAGACCAGCGGTTACGATTCCGACTATCTCCTGGGAAAGAAACCCAGCGTGATGAAGAACGACGGGGCCCACTCCCCCTCCTTCTACAAGGAACTCTGGGGCACCATAACGGCCGGCCGCAAATGGCACGGCCGCATGTTCAACCGCCACAAGAACGGCGCCGTCTATACGATGGACACCGACATCACGCCGGTCAGGGACAAGGACGGCGCGGTCACCCATTTCATCTCCGTGCGGCGGGACATAACGCGCGAGCTGCAGCTGGAAAAGCAGCTGGTGGAGAGCCAGAAGCTCGAATCCCTCGGCCTGCTGGCGGGGCAGATCTCGCACGACTTCAACAACATGCTGACCATAATCATCGGCTCCGTGGAGCTGGTGCTGGAGGACACGAAAGAAGGCACGATAAACCACAAACTCCTCGCGGAAACGCTCAAGACCGCGCGACACACGGCGGAGCTGACCAAGCAGCTGCTGGTCTTCGCCCGCCGCCAGGAGACCAGGCCCAAGAGAAGCTGCGCGAATGACCTTATAAAAGAAGCCGAGCTCATACTCAAGAGGCTGATGCCCAAGAATATCGATTTTCTCATGGACCTGGAGACCGGGCTGTGGGACGCCGACCTGGAAGCCACCCAGTTCCAGCAGGTACTGATCAATCTGTCCATAAACGCCCAGGACGCGATGCCCGGGGGCGGCGCGATGAAGCTGTCCACCCGCAATATAACCTCGGGGGACGATTCCCCCTGGCCGATACCGCCCGGCGACTACGTGCTGGTGCAGTTGGAGGACACCGGCACCGGCATCCCGCAGGAAATACTAGACAAGGTCTTCGACCCCTTCTTCACCACTAAGGCGAAAGGCAAGGGCACGGGCCTAGGCCTTTCCATCGTATACGGCATCGTGAAGCAGCACGGGGGCGAGATCCTCGTGGACAGCGTCCCCGGCAAGGGCACCACTTTCAGGCTGTTCTTCCCCCGCGTAAAATAACCCCTCCCGAAAAAAGAGTCTTGACAAACGCGGGATATACTGGTATAGTAATACCAGATTACCACAATAGGAGACCGGAAAGCATGCACGGATTACCAAGGATATCGGAAGCGGCGGCGATGGCGCTGCACGCGGCCGACTACATGGCCTCCCGCGAGGGACTGAGTTCCTCGCAGGAAATGGCCCGCGGCCTGGGCGTATCGTACAACCACCTGGCCAAGGTGCTTCAGCGCCTGACCAGGGCCGGTCTGGTATCGCCCGCGCGCGGCCCCAAGGGCGGCTTCGCCCTCTCCCCCTCCGGCAAGCGGGCCCGGGCGAAGGACTACGTGGAGGCCGTGGACGGCCCGGTCAAGACCGGCGGCTGCCTCATGAAAGCCAGAGTCTGCCGGCGCCGCGAATGCATGTTCGGCGGTTTCCTGGCCGAGACGAACAAACGTTTCGAAGCGGTCATGAACAGAAAGATCTCGGAGTTCTCGAAGCGTAAATAAACTGATATAAGGAGAATACCAATGAGCGACGATATGTTCTGTTACCAGTGCGAGCAGGCGGCGGGCGGCAAGGGCTGCACCGTCCAGGGTGTGTGCGGCAAGGACCCGGGAACGGCGAAGATGCAGGACCTGCTGTTCTGGCAGGCCAAGGGCGTGGCGCAGTACGCGCATGCCGCGGCCAAGGCCGGCAAACGGGACCGCGAGATAGACCTCTATGTAGTGGAGGCGCTCTTCACCACGGTCACCAACGTCAATTTCGACGCCAAAAATATAGCGGAGCGCGTGATCAGGGGCAACGCGATAAAGGAAAAAGCCCGGGCTCTCGCCGGCGGCGCGGAACTCGCGGGCCCCGCGGCCTGGGCCGCCCCCTCCGACCACCAGGCCCTGCTGGCCGAGGCGCCCGAGAAAGGCGTACAGGCCCGCCGCAAGGCCCTCGGCGACGACGCGGCAGGCCTGCAGGAACTGCTGGCCTACGGTCTCAAGGGCACGGCCGCCTACGCCGACCACGCGCAGGTACTCGGCCAGGAAGACGAAAAAGTCTACGCCTTCTTCCACGAGGCGCTGGACTTCCTCGCGAAGGAGAACCCGACGGTGGACGAACTGGTCGGCTACAACATGAAGTGCGGCGAAGTGAACCTGCGCGTCATGGAGCTGCTCGACAAGGCCAATACCACGGCCTACGGCCACCCTGTCCCCACCCCGGTGCGCATAAATCCCCTCAAGGGCAAGGCTCTCCTGGTCAGCGGCCACGACCTCAAGGACCTCGAGAGCATACTCAAGCAGACCGAGGGCAAGGGCATCAACGTCTACACCCACGGCGAGATGCTGCCCTGCCACGGCTACCCGGGCCTCAAGAAGTACAAGCACCTGGCCGGCAACTACGGCGGCGCCTGGCAGGACCAGCAGAAGGAGTTCGACAAGTTCCCCGGCTCCATCGTGATGACCACCAACTGCATACAGAAGCCGCTCAACGGTTACAAGGCCCGTATCTTCACCACCGGCCTCGTCGAGTGGCCCGGAGTGACTCACCTTAAGAACGGCGACTTCGGCCCGGCAATAGAGGCCGCTCTGGCGGCGCCCGGCTTCGCCGAGGACGGCGACCCCAAGACCATCCTGGTCGGCTTCGGCCATAACGCGGTGATGGGCGTGGCGGGCAAGGTGATAGACGCGGTCAAGGCGGGGCAGATAAAGCACTTCTTCCTGGTCGGCGGCTGCGACGGCGCCAAGCCGGGCCGCAACTACTACACCGAGTTCACCGAGAAGGCCCCCAAGGACACCGTGGTGCTGACGCTTGCCTGCGGCAAGTTCCGCTTCAACAAGAACGAGTTCGGCGACATCGGCGGCATACCGCGCCTGCTCGACATGGGCCAGTGCAACGACGCCTACTCGGCCATACAGGTGGCAGTGGCGCTGTCCAAGGCCTTCGGCGTGAGCGTCAACGAACTGCCTCTGTCGATGGTCCTGAGCTGGTACGAGCAGAAAGCGGTCTGCATACTGCTGACGCTGCTGCACCTGGGCATAAAGAACATCCGCCTCGGCCCGACGCTGCCGGCTTTCGTCACGCCGGCCGTGCTGAAGGTGCTGGTGGAGAAGTTCAACATCATGCCCATAACCACCCCCGAGAAGGACCTGGAAGCCATACTCGGGGCGAAAGCCAAAGCCTGAGCTTTCAAACCCGGCCCGGCGGAGAACGAAGCCCTCTCCGCCGGGACTTAGGGCTCGTTAAGAAATACCTGGCATGATTTGGAGGCCCGGATTTGAGATGGTTTCAAGGCGCGACGAGGGAGCATACTGGTGGTATGAGCCCGAGGAGCAACGAAGAAACCGGCCAAAGACGGGCCTCCCCCCGGGGGCTGAGCGCTTTTTGGCTGCAACTGCGTCAGTTATTTCTTAACGAGCCCTTATTATCTCCTATAATATCCGCATGATCCCGAAGAAGGAATATTTCGAGGGACTATACCGCCGCCGCAACAGGCCGGAGTTCATACACCCGGACCCGCTGGAGTTCGTATGGCGTTATAAAAAGCCGGGGGACATGGAGATAGCGGGCCTTATAGCGGCTTCGCTTGCCTACGGCAACGTCAAACAGATACTCAAAAGCGCGGAGAAGGTCCTCGGCCCCATGGGCCGCTCCCCCCGCGCCTTCCTCCTCTCGGCCTCCGGCGGGGACCTGGAGCGGCTTTATTCCGGCTTCAAGCACCGTTTCACTACGGGCCGGGAGATGATAATCTTCCTTAAAGCCCTGAAAACCGCGCTGGCGAAGCACGGCTCGCTCAATAAAGCCTTCGTCTCCGTAATAGCCCCCGGGGTCAATTACGAGGAGACCATCTACCGTTTCGTGGACCTGGTTTTCCCCGGCCTCTGCACGCCGACCCTCATACCCTGCCCGGCGCATAAGAGCTCGTTCAAGCGTCTCAACCTCTTCCTGCGCTGGATGGTGCGCCGCGACGCGGTGGATCCCGGCCCCTGGAAGGGAGTTCCGGCCTCCGGACTCATAATCCCGCTGGACACGCATATG
>JAVVFK010000178.1:0-5237 GCA_032251015.1 Elusimicrobiales bacterium | reverse complement strand
CCCTCCTTGGGTGTGTGATTGCTCTTAGACAAAGCAATATTACACAACCTAGGGAGGGGACCTTTAGATGATTATCGTGCCGCCAAAAAAAACGTTTTGGCGCAAAAGTTCAGCGGGTGGACACCTTCAGCGTCAGTCCCTTCTCGTAGAGGCCGAAGCCGGTGATGTCGGGCCGGGCGAAGAGGTTCGCCGGCAGGTACTTCCGCGTGAAGGAGGTCTTGATGTCGGCCTTGAGCGTCCAGGCGGCCGCGTCGTAGCGCAGCGTCAGCAGGTCGGCGGCCTTCATGTTCTGGGCGGCGAGCTTGGTGTCGAGCGCCTTCATTATGCCCGCTATCGCCACGTCCATGACCTGGGCCATGATCTCTTCCTGGCTCATCTGGGGCACGGCGGCCTTCATGCGGTCGGGCTGCAGCTCCACGTGGAGCTGCACGCGCTGCACGCGTATCGCCATGCTGTTGCGGCCGGCGAGGTAGGGCTTGAGGGTGATGACCGGGTCGACTTCGATGCCGCCGATATCGATATGGACGTTCTGCAGCCGCATGAAGTCGCCGACCTTTATGGCGACTGGCAGCAGCGGGTCGGTGATGGTCACGCGGGGGTCGGAGGCGGCCACCTGCTCGAGGCCGCGCTTGACGGCGGCGAAAGGTATGGTGGCCTCTGCGGTAAGGCCGATCAACTCGGAGGCCGGTATCGTCACCGCTTTGGCGACGGGGACCGGCGCGCGCATCGTGGAGACGCTCTCGATGCCCTCTATGTCGGGCACCTGTATGGAGTCGAGGTCGAAGGCAGAAGCTTCAACGGGGGACACCATTCCGCATGGTGTCCCAAAAAATACCGCCGCCAGGATCCCCGCTATCATCGTCTTTAAAGTTTTCATGTTTTTCATTTCTCCCGTATATCCTTAAAGCTCGAAGCCCAGGTAGAGCAGGCCGTTGCCCAGCGTCAGCTTGTTTATCACCGCGCCCTTGGCGAAGGAGGGCAGGAAGGCCGCGTCGGCCAGCTTTATCTCCACGGTGTCGTCGGCCAGCTTGCGGGCCTTCATGACCTTGGCCAGCTCGGGGTTGGTGGTCAGCGCCTCTATCACGGAGGATACGATCTTGTTCTGCAGCCAGTTGTTGATGAAGCCCGGCAGGCCGATGCCGTAGGCCTGGTCCACGTTGACGCGCTCTATCTTTACGCGTATCGTGTTGGGGCCGGTCAGCGTGGGGCGGACCGTCGCGGTGAAATAGACGTTGGGCTTGAGGAAGACGTCGCGGGCGTAGAACTTGCCGGCCAGCTCCAGGCGGCCGTCCGCGCGGAACTTGACGCCGCCGTCGTGACCCTTGGGCAGCAGCTCGAAATCGCCGTCCTTGGCGTGCTTGTCGATGAACTTGGTAACCAGGCCGTCGGAGATGGTCAGGTTATGGTCGCGCAGCTGCGCCGCGCCCACGCCGGAGTGCGCGCCCAGCGCGAAGCCTTCCTGGTCGAAGCTGAAGGCGGTCAGGTTGATATCGGTTATCAGGCCGGGCATCAGCGGGGCGACGAACTTGGAATCTACCGAGGCGGTCAGCTTCCAGGCCAGGCGGTCGTAGGAGAAGGTCAGAACGTCGGCGGCGCGCAGGGCCACCTTGTTCTTGGCGAAGGCCGCGTCCATCGCGCCGGTCACGCCGTCGGTCACCTTGGTCATGATCATTTCCATGACCGCGTTCTTGTCCATCTCGGTCATCCCCATGGCCTTGGGGCCGAAAGCGATGTCCATGGAGACTTTCGCGACCTTTATCGAGATCCGGTTGGGGCCCTCGAATACGGGCTTGAGGAGGATGTTCGGCTCGGCCTCTATGCCGTTATAGTTTATAAGGACGTTCCTGAAAGCGACGTGCTCACCGGCCGCCTGCAGTACCGGCAGGGAGGGGTCGAGGGCGGTTATCTGGGCGTCCTTGAGATCGACGATCAGGGCGGTCAGGGCCCGGAAGGGCAGCTTAAGGCTGAGGTCCAGCACCGGGGCCGGCTGGTTGGGCGACCTTTCGGCGTCCAGCAGGGCTTGGGGCACGGCCAGCTCTTCGGTCAGGCCTTCGAGGTTATCCAGCGTCACGGTCTCCAGCGCGGGGCCGCCGGCGAAGGCCGGTACCGCGGAAGAGAAAGCGAAGCTGGCTGCGAGGATATTGCGGAAAAGGTTCTTGATCGTCATGTTTATAGTATAGCGGCCGGGGCCGTTTTCAATAAGTGTCAAAGGGCCCAAGCCCGTGGGTCCTTTAGACCCCCCTATTTGATATCATAGGCCCATGGATTTCAGTCCCCATGACGCGGTCAAGAACCTCCTCAACGGCGGCTACGGCATAGTTCTCAAAAGCGAGGAAGGGATGGTCACCGTCCTGACCACCCGCGGCCAGCGCCTCACGCTGATGGCCCGCTATATCGCCCCCGCCGCCCCGGAGGAGGCCGAAAAGCTAAAACCCCTGGTGGACTGGTTTTTAGCCCAAGAGGCGAAAAAGAACGCCCCCGCCAAGCCGCCGCCGGACCCGGCGGGCATAAGGGAAAAGTTCGAAAAATTCGTAAAACACATAGCCGCCCGCTACCCGAAATCCGCGGAGGCCTTCCGGTCTTTCTGGGCCGCCATGCTGGAGGCGGTCGGCGATCTGCCGGGCGAGACCTGGGAGATGCGCCAGGACACCGCCAAGGACCCCGGCCCGGTGATAAAGGTCCTCAATCCCAGGACCGGCAAGCGAGTCTATTGCCTCCACCTCTACCCCGGCTGGGCCCTGCGCCTGGAGATAAAGAAAGAGCATATCCCCGCCGGCTCGGAGCACCTTTTTCCCATAGACAACGCCATGTTCGGCGAGGGCCGCGCGGCCGAGATAGTCTACGACAAGACCGGCCCCGAAAAGGTAGCGGCCTACGCGGACACGCTCAGGGCCATATACGCCGCGGCCCGGCCGGAACAGCGGACCGCCGGATCATAAGGTGCCGGGCGCGCGCGACATTTTCAGCCTTGACAACCGCCGGGGGCGGTGTAGACTATAAGCGTATGAGCAAGTTCCTCGCCTTGCTGCTCCTTCTCTCCCCGGCCGCCTTAGCCGCCGCGAAAGAACCGCCGCGTCCGCCGGAGACCTCCGCGGACGGTGTACCGTCCGGCGGCGAGATGGGGATGGAGGACCTGGCCGAATTCTACGACAACGCCAGGAACGGATCCGGCGCGCCCGAAATGGACGTCGCTCCTTCGCGCGGACAGGCCATAGAATACAGCGCCCCCGAACCGAAGGCGTCGCCGGTCACGCCGCCGCCGGTGACGGACGGCGCGGCAAAATCCTCCGGCGGAGATGAAAAAAGCACGGGCGCCCACGGCGTCACCATACAGGTCATGGGCTCGGCGCAGCCGCTGGTCTTCAGGCGCGGCGCCGACGCCGCGGCCGCCATACGCCGGCTGCCCGACGGGTCGATAACCTCCATACAGTTCTACGGCCACGGCGCACCCGGCTACCAGACGGTCGACCCGGATTACTCGCTGGGCTCGGGCGAGGCCGGCGGCCTGCTGCGCGGCAAGATGGCACCGGGAGCCACCCTGCAGTTCTCCGGCTGCAACACGGCCTCGATCGGCACCGAGACCAGGATAAACCCGGCCTTCGGGCTCTCTTCCATAACGCGGCGGATACTTTATTTCAGCGTCCCCTATTTCCAGGACCGCCTGGACGGCCGCAGCGCGGAAGAGGCCCGCGAATTCTGGGAACGGGAATGGAACAAGGACCTGGCGCAGGAAACCAGCCTGCAGCTGCGCGGCACCAAGGTCTGCGGCTACCGCACCTTCGGCCTGGTGCCCGAGCGTCTTCCCGGGGTCAGCCATCTGCTGGGCAGGGAAGAGGCGACCAGCCCCGGCTACGTGGCCGGGGTGAAGGCCTGCTATGTGAACGGGGTGGAGGTAGAACCGTGAGCGACATTAAGGCCCTTCTCGAGGTCCTGCTGCTGGCGGCTATCCCCATCATGCCGGTGATAGCCGGCCGCCTGCTGCTCAAAAAGTTCCCAAAAACGGAAGCCGGCGCGGAACCCCTTCCCGGGGCGCGCGCCGGACGTCTCATCGGCAATATCCTGTTCTGGTGCGGGATACTGGCGATACTGCTTATGTTTCTCTTCGCCCTCAACTATAAGGGCGTGATCTGACGGCCACCCCCCTGAGCCTGGGTATCCGGTAAGAGATCAGCGAATAGCCGTGCAGCGCGCCGGCGGAGTCGAAGGCCACTCTGTAGGTCCTCACCACCCCTCCGGGCCTGGCGGAGTCGTCGAGAACGTCGACTTCCACGTTCCGGAATCCCCCGTCTTTCTCCACCGAGGAGACGCTCATCATCCTGAAACCGGTGTTTTCGGCCAGCACTTCCCTGGCTTTTTCGGATATATCCATATTCCCCCCTCGAACGCCGCCTAGGCCGTTATGCAGAAGAGGCACAACGAAGCCTTGAGCAGCTGTTCCCCTTTGAGATAATGGAAGGTCCGGCGAACCCGGCGGCCGGATTCGTAGGCGCTTTCCTCGGTCCTGACCCGCGCCCGGCGTCTGGATAACCCTTTCCTGAACTGTATCCCTGTCCTGCTCATCTTCCCCCCTTTGGCAGCCTGCTGAAGAAGTTCCTTCCCTCCCGGGCGCAGGCGCCGCGCCCGACGGAGAACCGTGAACTTTTCAGCAGGCTGCTTTTAGAATCCCCTACTCCCCTAAAACCAGTCTAACTTTTGGCCTCGCGGATTGGAATCGCCAAAAGTGGTTATTCCGGATTTAAAAACTGTCTAATCCGAAATAACTAAAAAATATCAGACCCTGACTATGCGCTCCTGTATGGCGAAGCGGACCAGGTCGGTCTGCTTGTGTATGTCCAGCTTGCGCGCGATATTATTGCGGTGCGCGTGAACGGTATTGATGGAGATATTCAGCCGCCGGGAGATCTCCTTGTCGGCCAGGCCCTCGGTTATAAACACTATTATCTCCCTCTCTTTCGGCGTCAGGCGGCCGGCCTTCTCGGCGCCGGGACGCGCCGGCAGGCGCGCTTCGGAGTAGAGTGGCTTAAGGTCCGGGCATATCCGGCGCAGCGCCGTGACCAGGCTTTCGAGGGCGGCCCGGGCCTCGGCTATCCTGGCGCCGCCTTTCCCGCCTTGCCCCGTTTCCTGCTCACGGGTCACCGCTTCCTCCCCGACTCACACCGTGCCCCGGGAGAGCTTGGCCAGCAGGGTTGTCGCGGGAAGACGGCCCCGGCGGCGACCTTTTTCTCCCCCTTCGTCCC
>JAVVFK010000177.1:0-5250 GCA_032251015.1 Elusimicrobiales bacterium | reverse complement strand
GCCCGGGACAGCCGGCGCCGGAGCAGAAAAATCGCGCGATAACGGCCGCGGCGAGTATCAGGAGCCCCGCCAGGACTATCTGAAGCATCAGCAGCAGGCCGGACAGGGCCGCGTAGGCTATGGAGGCGGCGAAGGCCCTCTCAGCCGCCCGCATTCTCTTTCCTCTCCTTTAAAAAAGCCGGATCGTTCTCCCACCCTTTCGTGACCTTTATCGTCAGTTCCAGGTCGGCCGGCCGGCCGAGCAGCTTTTCCAGTTTCGCCCGTGAATTTTCCCGCAGCTTGCGGATGGCGCGGCCGCCCGCCCCCAGCAGTATCGGCTTGAGCGAAGGCCGGCTGACATGCACCACGGCGTGGATGAAATCGGGCCGCCCGGGCTCCTCCCGGAAATGGTCGACCTCCACGGCGCAGTTGTAGGGGATCTCTTCGGAAAACAAGTGGAAGAGTTCCTCGCGGACTATCTCGCCGGCGTAGAACCGTTCCCAGCGATCGGTGGACTGGTCCGTCGGGTAGTACGGCGGATGCGCCGGCAGAGAGGCGAGTATCGTCCTGCGCAGTTCGCGCAGGCCGTCGCCGTTGAGGGCCGATATAGGGAATACGCCCGCTATCGACGGCAGCAGGGACTTGTGGAACTCCGCGGCCGCCGCGACCTGGGCTGGGTCCTTTACCTGGTCTATCTTGTTGACCAGCAGGTAGAGCGGTATCTTCAGGCCGGCCAGGCGTTCCAGGTGCTCCCGCTTCTCCGGCGGGGGGACGCGCGGGTCAGTTATGAGCAGCGCCAGGTCGGCGTCCTCGTTCAGTGCCCGCGAGATTCCCGACGCCATGCTTTTCTCGAAGAGATTGCGTGGCGAGAGCATGCCGGGGGTGTCGATGAAGACGGCCTGGAACCCTTTGCCGTTGAGTATGCCCAGCACGCTGTCGCGCGTGGTCTGGGGACGCGGGGAGACGATGGAAAGGCGGAAGCCGCAGAGAGTGTTAAGAAGCGTGGACTTGCCCGCGTTGGGCAGGCCGGCTATGGCGACGAAGCCGGCCTTGAACCCCGCGGGCCCGTTCTCTCCAGGCACCTGCCCTACTTTATGCAGATCGGATTGGCCCAGAGCGGGAGCTGGGTGGCCTTCTCGGTCTTGCGGACCTTGGGCTCGCCGCTGAGCTCCTGTATGGAGACTTCGCAGCTGAAGACGCGAGTGCCGGCCATCAGGTGGCCGCCCCAGGCTTTGCCCTCGTTGTCGGAGAACATGATGTGCACGTGCACCATCGGCTTGTCGTCGAAGATGCTGACGTTGCCGTTGAGGGAAAGTATCTCGAGGTCCCTTTCCAGGTTTATCTTGGTGTACTTCTTGGTCTTCTGGTCGTAGACGCCGAAAGTGGCTTTGTCCACCGCGCCGATGGCGGTGATGGTCCCGCAGCGGATCTGGTGGTGCTGACAGAAGTGCTGGACGGCCAGCAGGAGGTCCTCCCCCTTATGGATACTGAACAAAAAAGTCCTTCCGGTGAGATAGGGTTTATCCTGTGGCAGCATTTGGTGTCCTCCCTAATAGCGTTATCCCAATGATATTTTACCAAATTCGGAGGCCGGTAACGCAGCCTTGTTGACTTGCTCCGGAGGCAAGCAATATAATGAAAGCATCGGCGGGGGACACCATGCCGCATGGTGTCCCGGTACCATTTTCTGCCGCCGGCACTAGGGAGGACAAAATGTCCGTATCGTACAAAGAACTCGGTTTCGTCAATACCCGCGAGATGTTCAAGGCCGCGATGAAGGACGGTTACGCCGTCCCCGCCTACAATTTCAACAACATGGAGCAGCTCCAGGCTATACTCACCGCCTGCTGCCGCTCGCGCTCGCCGGTGATACTGCAGCTCTCTAAGGGCGCCCGCGAGTACGCCAACGCCACGCTGCTGCGCTGGATGGGCCGCGGCGCGATGGAGATGATCAAGGAATTCAAGGAAGGTCCCGTGCCGGTGGCCCTGCACCTCGACCACGGAGACACCGTCGAACTGTGCAAAAGCTGCATCGACAACGGCTTCTCCTCGGTCATGATAGACGCCTCTAGCCACCCTTACGAGAAGAACGTCGAAATGACGAAAGCGGTGGTGGAATACGCCCACGCGCACGACGTCACGGTTGAGGGCGAGCTGGGAGTGCTGGCCGGAATAGAGGACGAAGTTTCCCACGAGCACTCCAACTACACCGACCCCGCGCAGGTCGAGGATTTCGTAAAGAAGACGGGCGTGGACTCGCTGGCCATCTCCATCGGCACCAGCCACGGCGCCTTCAAGTTCAAGGTGAAGCCCGGGGAGACCGCCCCGCCGCTGCGTTTCGACATCCTCGAGGAATGCGAGAAGCGCATCCCCGGTTTCCCGATAGTCCTGCACGGCGCCTCCTCGGTGCTCAACGAATATATCGACATGATCAACAAGTACGGCGGGAAGATGGAGAACGCCGTGGGCGTGTCCGCGGAACAGTTGCGCCGCGCGGCCAAGTCCGCCGTCTGCAAGATAAACATAGACTCCGACGGCCGCCTGGTCATGACCGCGGTGATCCGCAAGATCTTCGCCGAGAAGCCCTCCGAGTTCGATCCGCGCAAGTACCTGGGCCCCGCGCGCGAGGAACTGATCAAGATGTATATCGACAAGAACACCACCGTGCTCGGCTCCGCCGGGCGCGTCTGAGAGCGGGAAAGCCAGCCGCGGACGCCCGGCCCGGAGCCGGGCGTTCCATTTATATGGAAAAAGAAGCCGACATCATCGTCGTAGGGGCCGGCGCTTCCGGCCTGGCGGCGGCCGTGGAGGCCGTCCGCGGCGGCGCCCGCGTTCTGGTCCTGGAGAAGAACCACGTTCCCGGCCGCAAGGTGCTCTCCACCGGCTCCGGCAAATGCAACTTTTCAAATCTCCGCGTCGGCCCTGGCGATTACAACGGCGCCGCCCGGCCTTTCCTTAAAAAGACGTTCGCCGCCCTTCCTCCCGCGAAGACCCGCGTTTTCTTAGAAGAACTGGGCCTTCTTATCTCCGAAGGCGAAGGGGGCCGGCTCTTCCCGCGCTCCATGCGCTCGAACGACGTGGTCGCGGTACTCTGCAACGAACTGGCTTTCCTCGGCGGACGGATAGCGACGCTTACCCAGGTCTCTTCCGTAAAACCCGCCGCCGGCGGTTTCGAGGTGCTGGCGCGGAAGGTCCCGCCGAAGTGGGATAAAAAAGCCCGAGAAGGAGAACCCGCCGTCTTCCGCGCGCGCCGGGTGATACTGTCCGCCGGCGGCGCGGCCTACCCGCAGATAGGCGGGGGGGAAGGCGGTTACGCGCTGCTGAAATCCCTGGGGTACAGGATATCCGCGCTTTCGCCGTCCATCGTTCCGCTGCGCACGCTGAAGTACCCGCCGAAGGAGCTCGACGGCGTACGCCTGCCGGCGGCGCTTAAGCTGGTCTCCGGGGACCGGACCCTTGCGCGATCGGCCGGCGAACTGCTTTTCACCGCCTACGGACTCTCCGGTCCCGCCGTTCTCGACCTGAGCGGGGCCGCCGTCGCCGCGCTCGGCACGGCGCCCGTTTCCATAGAGGCCGATTTCTTCCCCGAAATGACGGCGTCCGCGCTTGAAAAATCCCTGGAGGCGCGAGCCCGGGCTTTCGCCGGCAGGCCTTTCTCCCATTTCGCCGCGGGACTGCTCAACGAGAAAGTCCTGAAAGCCGCCGCGGCGCGGGCCGGCGCGGCCTGGGAGGCCCCGGTGGGGCCGACGCTGGCCTTCGCCCGCGAGTTGAAGAGCTTCGCCGCCGGCATAGCCGGGCCGCTGGGCTTCGAGGAAGCCATGGTGACGGCCGGGGGCTGCTCCCTGGACGGCATAGACCCGGTCTCCTTCGCTTCCAAAAAAGTCCCCGGGCTTCACGTGACCGGCGAACTGCTCGACGTGGACGGGCGCTCCGGCGGCTTCAACCTGCATTTCGCCTGGACCTCGGGCATACTGGCCGGCCGCTCCGCCGCGCGGTTTTGACGACCGTCAAAGACAATCTCCCCGTCAACTGGTAACATATCCATGACGGTTCATTAAGGGGAGGCGGTAAATGAAACTCTTTTTAACTATTATGCTCATGGCGGCGGTCATGCCGCTCAATGCCGGGGAGACGGCCATGGAGGCGCTCCGCTCGGTATCTTTCGATATCCCGGCGGCGGCCCCGGCGGTGCCCGAGCCGGCGGAACCGAAAGAAGTAAAGCCCGACGGGCTCCACCGCTCTTACTGCTGGGGACGCGCGCCGCAGGCCATGGCCGAAGCCGCCGGGATGCCGGCGTCCTTCTGCGTCGCCTCGTTCAGCGTTCTGCTCAGGGTCGATTCTTCCGCCGTACTGGCGCTGCAGGGCGGCCTTGCCGGCGAATACCCGCTCCAGATAAAGTCGATAGGCGACGGCCTCTACTCGGCCACCGCGGCCGTGTTCCGCCGCTACAAGGGTTCGGCCTGCACCGAAGGCAGCGACGCGGTGATAGAGATAACCGTGAAGATCGACGCCAGGGGCGCTATAATCGAGGAACCGGAACTGAAAGCCTTCTACGGCGAGAACCCGGACGTCTGCCATTCGGCCTGGGACTACACCGAGATATTCTACTCCCGCCGCTGACCGGTGTTCGCCGGCCGGGAACAGGAGCCGTCCGCTTTAAGCGGACGGCTCTTTTCTTTGGCTCTCATTAATTTATATCCTTAAAACCGGCCAAGATCACGATAAAGGCGGGCTATCTTATGGACTTCAAGAACACTCTCTATTCCAGGCTGGAGCGCTACTGCCGGGTGGACACGCAGTCCGACCCCGATTCCAAAACTTTTCCTTCGACTAAAAAGCAGCTCGTCCTGCTGAAGATGCTGGCGGCCGAACTCAAAAAGATCGGCGCGAAAAAAGTGAAGATGGACCGCTGGGGCTATGTCACGGCCGAACTGCCCGCCACCGTAAAGGGTAAAAAGCCGGCCATCGGCTTCCTGGCCCACGCCGACACCTCGCCCGACGCCTCCGGCGCCGGCGTGAAGCCCAGGGTGCACAAGGCCTGGAAAGGCGGCGATATCGTGCTAAGCCGGAAGCACGGCGTCGTCCTCAACAGGAGGAACTGTCCCGAACTGGCCGGCAGGGAGGGGGAGGACATCGTCACCGCCTCCGGAGATACGCTGCTGGGCGCCGACAACAAGGCGGGACTGGCCATCATCATGACCGCCGCGGAATACCTGCTCAAGCACCCCGAAATACCGCGCGGCACGCTCAGGATAGGCTTCACCCCCGACG
>JAVVFK010000176.1:0-5264 GCA_032251015.1 Elusimicrobiales bacterium | reverse complement strand
CGAGGTCAGCGGCGGCCACCGGCACGGGCGGCGGCGCGCACGCAGCGCCCACCAGGCCCAGCGCGGCCATGCCCAGCAGCAGCGGCGCGCCCGCCAGGTGGCGCAGCGGCTTGCTCAGCGCGCGCACCACCGGCGCGGCCATTTTCTTGAGCGCCTCCATGGCGCGGTCGGCCTTGTACTCCTGCCAGAATCCCAGCGCCGCGTTGAGTATAAGGATGGCCGCTATCACCGCCGCGTCGCCGCGGTCATGCGTCAGGAAAGCGATGACGGCCGCGGCCGCCAGCACCAGCATCAGCGCCGAATTGAACTGCTCCCAGAGTATCAGCCAAGGGTTGCGGGGGGGCTTTTCGCGCAGCAGGTTGGGTCCGCGCTCCTTAAGGCGCGCGGCGGCCTCCTCCGCGGTCAGGCCGGCGGCGGCGTCCGTCCCGAGCTTTGAGACGGCGTCCTCCTTGGAAATGGAATGCCAGAGCGTATTTTGCGTCAAGGGATCCCCTGAAAACGATTATAACATTGTCGCGCCGGCGCGGCGCGGTTATATATAATTAAGGAAAGACCAGCTGGAGGCGTATGCCAAAGAAAATAGCGGTTTATCCCGGCAGTTTCGACCCGGTGACCTTCGGCCATCTGGACATCATAGACAGGGCGGGCAAGATCTTCGACAAGATCATAGTCAGCGTCTTCGTCCACAGCGCCAAGAAGAGCATGTTCACCGTGCCCGAGCGCGTGGAGATGCTCAAGACCGTCCTAAAGGGCAGAAAGAACATCGAGGTGGACTGCTTCGAGGGCCTGCTGGTGGACTATGTGCGCCGCAAGAAGACCGACGTGGTCATCCGCGGCCTGCGCGCCATCTCGGACCTGGAGTACGAGTTCCAGATAGCGGCCATCAACCGCACGCTTTACCGCGACATCGAGACCGTCTTTTTCATGCCGCGCCAGCGCTACACCTATCTCTCGTCGAGCGTCGTGCGCGACATCGCGCATTTCGGCGGCGACGTTAAAAAGCTGGTGCCGCCGCATGTCGCCAGGATCATAAAGAACAGGAGGAAGAAATGACCGATAACCCGCTGCTCACGGCCGAAGGACTCCCCAGGTACGACGAGATACGCCCCGAGTACGTCATCCCCGCCGTCGACGCGATGGTAACGGACGTGGAGAAGGACCTGGCCCGCATAGAGAAGGACCTGACCCCGCCCTCCTGGGAGACCGTCGTAGAGGAGCTCAATACGATGGAGGACAGGTTCGAGCGCGTCTGGTCGCCGGTAAGCCACCTTAACGCGGTGCGCAACGAGCCCGCCCTGCGCGAGGCTTACCTGGCCGCCCAGCCTAAAATAGTCGGGCTGTCGCTCAAGCTCGGCCAGTCCAAGGATATATACGAGAAGCTGCTGGCGATAAAGAAGAGCGGCGAATGGGACTCGTTCGACGAGGGCCGCAAGCGCGCGATAGACCAGCGCCTGATCGGCGCCGAACTTTCCGGCATAGCGCTGGAGGGGGAAAAGCGCGAGCGGTTCAACAAGCTTTCCGAGGAACTCTCGCAGCTCTCCACGAAGTTCAACAACAACGTCCTGGACGCGACCAAGGAATTCAAGCTGGTCCTCAAAGACCAGGCCGAGGTGGCGGGACTGACCGATTCGATAAAGGAGATGCTGGCCCACGCCTACGCCCGCGAGAACGCGCCGGCCAAGCCCGATCCCGCGGGCGGCCCCTGGCTGCTGACGCTGGACGCCCCGGTCTATGTCGCCTTCATGCAGTTCGCCGTCAACCGCGATCTGCGCGAGCGGCTATACCGCGCCTTCGTCTCGCGCGCCTCGTCGGGCGACAAGGATAATACGCCTCTGATGGCGGAGATACTGAAACTGCGCAAGGAGAAGGCGGCCCTGCTGGGTTATAACAGCTACGCCGAGGTCTCGCTGGCCACCAAGATGGCCCGCGACCCGGGCGAGGTCACCGCGCTGCTCGAAGAGCTCCTTACGGCCTCCTATGAGCCGGCCAAAAAAGAACTGGCCGAGATTACCGCCTTCGCCAACGCCGGCGGCCACCAGGGCCCGCTGGCGCACTGGGACGTCTCTTACTGGGCCAAGCGGCTGGAGGAGAAGAAGTTCGGCTACACCGACGAGGAACTGCGGCCGTATTTCTCGCTGGAGAAGGTCCTGGACGGGCTTTTCTCCGTGACCGGACGCCTGTTCGGCGTGACGGTCAAGGCCGCCGACGGCGAGGCCAGGACCTGGAACAAGGACGTGCGCTTCTTTAAGATCTCGGACAAGTCCGGGAAACATATCGCCTCTTTCTTCCTCGACGCCTATTCCCGCCCGGAGAACAAGCGAGGCGGCGCCTGGATGAATGGCATACACGGCCGCCGGGTCTGGAAGGGAGGCGAGCGTATCCCCGTGGCCACGCTGGTCTGCAATTTCACGCCGCCGGTCGGAGAGAAGCCTTCGCTGCTGACCTTCGGCGAGGTCACCACCATGTTCCACGAGTTCGGCCACGGCCTCCAGCATATGCTGACGAAGATCGGTTATTCCGACGTCGCCGGCATAGGCGGCGTGGAGTGGGACGCGGTCGAGCTGCCCAGCCAGTTTATGGAGAACTGGTGCTACCACAAAGCGACGCTGATGGGCATGGCCAGGCATTACAAGACCGGCGAGACGCTGCCCGAGGCGACGTTCGAAAAGATGTACGCGGCCCGCTCCTACCGCGCGGGCATGATGATGCTGCGCCAGATAAGCTTCGCCATGACCGATATGGCGCTGCACACGGCCGACAAGCCCGACATCAAGGCGATAGAGAAGGCCGTGGCGGAGCGCACCTCGCTCATACCGCCGCTGCCCGAGGACAGGTTCCTCTGCTCGTTCTCGCATATCTTCGCCGGCGGCTACGCGGCGGGCTACTACAGCTACAAGTGGGCCGAGGTGCTCAGCGCCGACGCCTTCTCTGCCTTCGAGGAGGCCGGGCTGGAGGACCCCGAAGCGCTCTCGCAGACCGGCGCCAGGTTCCGCGACACCGTGCTGGCCCTGGGCGGCAGCCGCCACCCATCGGAAGTGTTCAAGGCCTTCCGCGGCCGCGAGCCCAGCCCCAAGGCGCTGCTGCGCCACAACGGCCTGCTGACGGTCTGACCCTCGCCATAAAGGTGTAATTATAACTGGCAGTCTTGACAAAAGACTGCCAGTTATGTTATTCTATATATAGGGCAGGCTCCCGGCCTGCCGGATAAAAAAACACTTGTTAAAAAAGAGGTGATATCTATGAACCACAAGGACATAGCTCCTCTCGAGAAAGGGACGGCGGCCCTGAGGCCTTTGGAGAGCCTCGGCAGGGTCTTCGATGACCTTTTCGACCTCGCGCCGTCCGGCGGAACGCGGTCGCCGCAGATCGACATCAAAGAGACGGATAAGACGGTCGAGGTGCGCGCGGCCATTCCCGGGGTGGAGAAGAAAGACATAAACATCGACCTCACGGAGAACGCGCTGGCGATCTCCTGTGAGCGCCGCGAGGAGAAGGAGGAGAAAGGCGGCGGCTACCTGCGCCGCGAGCAGAGCTACGGCCGCTTTTACCGCTCCTTCACCCTTCCCGCGCCCGTGAAGACGGGCGAGGCGAAGGCGGAATACAAGGACGGCGTCCTCAGGCTGACCATGCCCAAGCAGAAGGCCGGCAAAGGCCGCCGCATAGATATCGAATAAGGAGGGTGATTCTTATGAACGGAGAAGCAGTGAAAATCGAGAAAGACCTTCAGAAGATGAGGGAGAACATCTACAACACGGTGGACGCCTTCCTGGGCGCCCGCCGGCCGCAGGCCGATACCGACTACGCGGGCGAATGGACGCCCGACGCCGACGTGCTGGAGGATAAGGACGGGTTCACGGTCCACGCGGCCCTTCCGGGAGTCAGAAAGGAGGACGTGGAGACGGAGATAAAGGAGAACGTGCTGGTCATAACCGGCCGCCGGGATCTGAGATCCGGCGCGGACGAGGGGCTGGTGCGGCAGGAAATACCCGCCGGCCGCTTTTACCGGGCCTTCAAGATAGGGGTGCCGGTGAAATCGTCGGAGGTGAAGGCGTCGATGAGGGACGGGATCCTGGAGATAAGGCTGCCCAAGTCCGATGAGGCCAAGCCCAACAGGATAAAAATAGACTGAACTTTATCCTGAAAGCACGATAAAAAGATAACCCCGGCTCGGAGCCGGGGTTCTTTTTTACTGGTTCTTTTTTTTGCGCGGTACGGGCGGCAGAGGCATCCCGCCCGGAGGCGGGGGTGAGGGCGGTTCCGGAACGGGCGGGAGAGAGGGCGGTATCGGGCTTAACGGTATCGAGGGTGGGGCCTCGGGCGGCAGCGGCGCGGGGCCTATCGGCGTGGGTGCCGGTGCCGCAGGGGTGGGGACCACGGGGGGGATCGGCGGCGGGGTGGTTCCGGGCGGGAAGAGCCGCTCTGGTCTGGACTCCGGTGCCCTCTGCGCGGCCGCGGGGGCCGGCGGCGGCGTGCCGCCTTCCTTGACCGGTATGTAGAAGAAGAAGCGCGAGCCTACGCCCAGTTCCGATTCTATACCCATCTCGCCGCCATGGCGCTGGACTATCTCGCGCGCGATCTTCAGGCCGAGACCGAAACCGGCCTTGCGCATGCCCTGCGCTTCCTTGGTCTGGAAGAACCTTTCCCAGATGCGGGGGAGGTCTTCCTTCGAGATGCCGATACCGGTGTCTATGACGCTGACCTCGACGCGGTCGGGTTTGAGCTCCGCCCTGATGGTTATCTTTCCGCCTTCCCTGGTGTACTGTATGGCGTTGGTGCAGAGGTTCTGCACAACCTGGCCGATGCGCGCGTCGTCGCCGGCCAGCGGCGGCAGGGCGGGAGGCACTTCCAGCTTCATGCTCAGGTTGCGTTTCTGCGCGGCTATCTCTACGCGCGCGTACACGTCGTGCACTACGTTTAGCAGGTGCAGCTCTCCTATCTCCACGCGCAGCTTGCCGGATTCTATGGCGGCCAGGTCGACGAGGTCGGAGATCAGTATGTTGAGTGTCTTGGCGGAAGTCTGGATATTGGCGGCGTATCTCTGCTCGCTGGGCATGGTTTTGAGCTTGCCGGTCAGCACCTCGGAATAGCCCAGTATGGCCGTCAGCGGGCTTTTTACGTCGTGCGCGACGGTGGCGAAGAACTTCTTCTGAAAGCTGTTGACCAGCTCCAACTGCGTCTTTTGCTCCTGCGTCTCCTTGAGCAGCCGCGCGTTCTCGAGCTTGAGGAAGCGGGCTTCGAGCGCTTTCTGAACGGAGAAAATAAGG
>JAVVFK010000175.1:0-5285 GCA_032251015.1 Elusimicrobiales bacterium | reverse complement strand
GAAAAGGGGGAAGGTCGGGACGGAAGTGAAGCCCGGCTTTATGCCGAAGTACTCTTTGAGCATCGCCGCCTGCGCGTGCAGCATGGCGTGGGTGTAGACGGCGCCCTTGGGCGCGCCGGTGCTGCCGGAGGTGAAATTTATCGAGGCCGTCTTAGGCGTATGCGCCGGGTCGGGCGAGGCCGCGCCGGGTCCCAGCCGCCGCAGATCGTCCAGCGTGAGTCCGCCCCAGAACCAGCGTCGTCCGGCCGTGACGTTCAGCCTGGAGGTTTTAGCCCAGCCCAGCAGCAGCCGCGCGGCGTGGGCTTTGGGCACGCCGGCGAAGACTTCCGGCGCGGCCTCTTCGAGACAGCGCTTCATCGCGGGCAGGCCTATGCCCGGGTCGATGAGGACGGTTATCGCCCCGGCCCGGTACAGGGCGAAGGTTAGCGCCAGGAAATCGGCGGAAGGCGTTATCAGCAGGGCTACGCGCGAGCCGGGCCTGACGCCGGCGGCCCGCAGGCCGGCCGCTATCAGGGAGACGTCGGCCTCCAGTTCCGCGAAGGTGACGGACCGGCCGCCCTCTATTATGGCGGGGCTGCCCGGCAGTTCCCGGGCGCGGTCGGCTATGAGGGAGGAGACGTTGACCGGCGGCATTAGTGGCGCCCGGGGACACCATGCGGCATGGTGTCCCCGATAATGAATTCCTTTACCAGCGGTATGACTTCCTCTTTGGCGTCCTCGAGGATATAATGGCCGCAGTCGGGAAACTCGCGGACTTCGGCGGCCGGGAAGCGGCGCCGCCATTCCGCCAGGAAATGGCGGTCGAAAACGAAATCCTTCGGGCCCCAGCAGACCAGCATGGGTTTGTCCGCCAGCAGCGGCAGCTTGTCCTGCGTCGTCGAGACGACGGCGTACGCCTTGTCGCCGGGACCGAGAGGTATGTCCTCTACGAAACGCAGCGTGGCTATCCGGTCCGCCCAGGAGCCGTAGGGCGCGGCGTAGGCCGCGCGCAGCCCGGCGGACATGCGGCGGCGCTTGCAGCCTACCCAGGCCGCGCCGCGCGCGAAGGCGTTGAATCCGCGTACCAGCAGCGCGCCCAGCGGAGTGCGGACCAGGGCCAGCGCGGCGGGAAACGACTTGGACGAAGGCAGGAAGAAGGCCGCGGTGTTGAGCACCACCAGCTTTTCCACCCGCTCCGGGTTGCGCGCCGCCCAGGCGAAGCCTATCATGCCGCCCCAGTCGTGCACTACCAGCGTGATCTTTTCTTTAAGGTCCAGCGAATCGATGAGGGTCCCGACATCCTCCACGCGGCTCTCCAGCGTGTAGTCGTAGCGGTCGTCGCCCGGCTTGTCGGAGAGGCCGCAGCCGATATGGTCGGGGACTATGACCCGGCGCGAATCCTTGAGCGCGAGGGCCAGGTCGCGATAGTAAAAGGACCAGGAGGGATTGCCGTGCAGCATCAGTACGGGCTTGCCGGCGCCCTCGTCGAGATAGTGCAGGCGCGGGCCGCTGCGCACTTCGAGGTATTTGCCCTCGAAAGGGTAGAGTTCCGGGGTCACGCCTTCGGGAAGATACGCCATGTTCACCACTCCAGTCCCATCATGATGGTGTTGAGTCCGCTTCCTATGCCCAGCAGCGCGACCTTGTGGCCGGCCTTGAGAAATTCGCGCTCGTCGGCTATGGCCGCGGTGACGGGCTGCGCCGCCGAGCCCATGTTGCCCAGGTATTCGTAGGTCTGGAAATCCTTCTCCACTGGGATGCCGAGCGCCTCTAGTATGCTGCGGCGATGGGTGGATCCGACCTGGTGGCAGATCGTCCGGTCGAAGTCCCCGGCTTTCATTCCCAGTTCCTTGAGGAGCGCGTCCCAGGTCTGTCGGCCCAGCACTACGCCGTTCTTGAGCGCGGCCGTGGCGTCGGTGAGCATATGGTCGCGGTGCCATATACAGAGCTTGTGATGCTCGCAGGCGGCGCGGTAGACTCCGCCGAGCAGCTTGTGCCGCCGGTGCGTCCCTGGAAAGGAACCGTCGGTGAGAACGACCCCGACGGCGCCGGAGCCGCCGGTCAGCGTGGCGATGGAAAGGCGGAAATTCTCGAAGCCGCGGTCGCGCAGCATCTCCGCTATCATGCTCTCGTTTATCTCGCGCGAGGATTCGCAGGAGACCACGAGGCCCGCCCGGATATGGCCCAGCTCTATGCGGTTGGCGACGTCGAGCATGCCGTTCTGCACGCCGAGGCAGGCGTTGGAGACGTCGTAGACCGCCGTTTCCGGGCCGGTGCCCAGCAGGGCGGCCACGGCCGTGGCGGTGGCGGGTTCGCTGTGCTCGCGGCAGACGCCGGTATATACCAGCGCGCCGAGGTCGGAGGGCTTCAGTCCCGCCTGCTCCAGCGCCTTGCGGCCGGCGCGGGCGGCGCCTTCGGAGAGGGCGAAGCCCTCGTCCCACCAGCGGCGCTCGCGTATGCCGGTCAGGGCCTCCAGCTGGCCCTCGGGTATGTGGAGGGCGTCCAGCATGGGACGCACGCGTTTCTCGAGCTCGGAGGAGGTGACGACGTTGGGCCCGAGCTCGTAGCCTATGGCGTCGATGTATACTTTTGAATATTTCATTGTTCCCTGATGATCACTCCCGCGCGCGCCACGGGGACAGGAACGCAAAAACAGCGTCGCGCACACCGTGCGCGCGCCTCCGAGGCGGTTTTGCTGACCCTGTCCCCGCGTCACGCGCGGGCTGCTCAAAATACAAAGACCGTTAAACCAGGTTGACCGCGAAATCTTTCATCTGGTAGATGACCAGGCCGTCCACCACCAGGAAGCCGTCGGCTTTCATCGTCTTCGCGGCGTCGTCCGCGGCGGTGATATACGCTTCCACCGTCACCAGGCCGTTCTTCGGGACTATCTGGCCGCGGTATATCCATTGATGGCGGGCGCCGAGGGCCATGGACTCGAACCTGGTGTCCGCGGGCAGGTCCGGCCAGCGCTTACGGGCGGCGGCCTTCATCAGATTTATGAACGACTCCAGGCCGAGCGAGCCGGGGCAGACCGGGTCCTGGTAAAAATGCGCCTTGAAGAACCACTCGTCCGGGTCTACTTTTTTTAGCCCTCGGATAAAGCCGAGCCCGGCCGGGCCGCCGGCGGGGATATACGTTTCGACGGAATCGAGCATTATCAGCTTCTCGTCGGGCAGGCCGGGGACCGCGGCCAGGTCCAGCGGCACGGCGGCGGACAGCTCCTCGGGCGAGGGGATATAGCGGGCCGCTCCCCGCACGCCCAGCTGCTCGGAGAGGGCTTTTTTGGAGAAGAAACCGAACTGAGTGACGCCTTTGTATATCGTCCGGCCCCCGCGCAGGACTTCCATGTCGTAGTCCTGTATTATCATGCCGCCGGACTGGGAGACTTTTGTTATCTTCACTCTGGTGACGAGTATGCCCGCGTCGGGCATGACCTCGGCGTACTGCGTCGCCGTGCCGCCGAGATTGCGGAACGAGAGGTCCGACGGGCTGGTCAGGGCCGAGCCCAGGTAGGCGGCCAGCCAGCCGCAGGGCTGCAGCGCGACTTCCAGCAGGACGGCGAAAGGCATGGACTTCTGCGCGCCCGACTCGAAATACCACTCGCCCGGCGGCACGTCGTATTCCGCCTCTATATAGCCGCCGGCTTTCAGCTCCCACTGGCGGCAGCCCTCGATTTTTACGATGCGGTCGAGGAATTTGTACGGGGCGCCTGGCAGCCGCGCGATGACTCGCTCCGAATCGAAGACCTTGTACCTGTCGCCGAAGGCCTCGGATGGTTTTCCCACGGCGAAGGCCGTGATGCTGGCGTCGTCGAATATCGCGGGGCGGGGGCCGTGGTCCGCGGGACCGCCGGCGGACTTCCAGAGCGCTTCTATGGCGTCTTTCCTGGCGCCGCCCATGCGCACGGACATGTTGTGTATGTGGATGATGCGCCGGCCATCGGCGTACATGAAGGCGTCGGCGACGGCGTAGGGCGTGCCGTCGTCCTTGTAGCCTATCTCCTTGACGACTATCTCGTACATCGCTTTTTTAGTGGAAGGCAGCACCTGGCCGCGGCATTCGAGCCGGCTGGTGACGCCGGGCACGGGCTCGTACCAGCAGGACCCTTCCTCGGCGACCCAGCCGAGACGCATAAGGAGGACGCGGAAAGTGTGCAGGCAGCACTCGTACATAAGAGTGCCGGGCATGACATGATCGTCGGTGAAATGGCAGACCAGGTGCCAGGCTTCGGGATGTATGTCCATCTCGCCTTTTACAATGCCCAGTCCGTAGCGGCCGCCGCGGGGAGAGAGTTCCAGTATCCTGTCCACCAGCTTCATCTTGCCGGAGGGAAGCCCGACGGGCCTCGAGAGCGGCAGGGCGGCGAAAGCGGGGCCGAAGCAGGCGGCGTAGTCGCCGCGGCGCAGCGCGTCCAGGCGTGCGTCGTCGTAGGATTCTGTTCCGGCGTCGAACGGCGCGGGCGGGCGCCAGCCTTCCGGCGCCTTGCCGGGAGCCGGCGCTGTTTCTTCGGCCGTGAGCACCACTCCCTTGCCTTTGGCCAGTTCCTCGGGCGTGAAGAAGCCGGCGCAGCCTTTCTTCATGCTGATAAGCGGTTCGCCGTCCACCCAGCTCTCGTAGTTGAAGAAGAAGAGCCAGATATCGTCGTTGCGCGCGAAGCGCTCTATATTGATGTCGTAGCGTATGGTCCGGCCGGGCTCTGGCATCCCGCGGTGTACGGTGACTTCCGCATCGAGCAGGCGGTACATCGCCCTGCCTTTGGTCCGGGCGTCTATGCCCAGGTAGCCGGAAAGGAAAAGGTCCGCCTGGCCGGCCTCCACCGCTATGCAGGTGGGTATGCGGCCGCAGTCGAGGTACCAGGCGCCGGGCTTTATGTCGTGCTCGGTCACCACGTTGCCGGACTTGAGCGAGCCGGGCTCGCCTTTGACGCTCAGGATGCGGTCCACCAGCATCAGCGGTTCTCCGGGCAGGCGTACGCGCGTCGGATAGGTGTCGGCCTCGGCGAAAGCCGGGCCGAGGACTTTTGCGATGGAGCCGACGGCGAATTCCATGCACTGTTCCCGGGTCATGAAGACTTTCGGGGATGGCGAAGAGCCGGAAAGTTTCAGCGGGAGCGGGGACTGTTCGGTGGCGGCAGGCGGGGCGGTCCGCGGGAGAGCCTGTGGCGGGACGGCGCCGGGGATCCCGGCCAGGCTGCCCTGGAAAGCGATGTTGCGCGACTGCATCTCGCCGAAATTGGAGGAGAGGCGAAGGAAGATCTCGTGGGCCCGGGCTTTTGCTTCCGTCGCCGCGGCGAAGGCGCGCAG
>JAVVFK010000174.1:0-5308 GCA_032251015.1 Elusimicrobiales bacterium | reverse complement strand
GGAGCTTTCCGAGACCGGGCAGGTTCTGCAGGTGGGAGACGGCATCTCGCGCATTTACGGCCTGAACAACGCCCTGGTAGGCGAGCTGGTTGATTTTGAGGGCGGGGTGCCCGGCATGGTTCTCAACATTGAGCGCGAAAACGTCGGCGCTGTCATCATGGGTTCCGACACCCTCATAAAGGAGGGCGACCGCGTCAAGCGCACCGGCCGCGTGCTGGAAGTCCCGGTCGGGGACGCCATGATCGGCCGCGTAGTGGACCCGCTGGGCAACCCGCTCGACGGCAAGGGCCCGATCGCCTCCGGCAAGCGCCGCCCGGTGGAGATCATCGCCCCCGGCGTGGTGGAGCGCCAGCCCGTGCGCGAACCTCTTTCGACCGGCATCAAGGCCATCGACGCCATGGTGCCGATCGGCCGCGGCCAGCGCGAGCTCATAATCGGCGACCGCCAGACCGGCAAGACCGCCATCGCTATCGACGCCATCATCAACCAGCGCAACGAGCCGAAAGAGAGCCGGCCCATCTGCATCTACGTCGCGATAGGCCAGAAGGAATCTACCGTCGCGCGCGTGGCCAAGACGCTGGAGGAGAACGGCGCGATGGAATATTCCATAATCGTGACCGCCGCCGCCGCCAAGCCCGCCTCGCTGCTCTACCTAGCGCCGTACTCCGGCTGCGCGATAGGCGAGGAGTTCATGTGGAGCGGCCGACACGTCCTCATAATCTACGACGACCTTTCCAAGCACGCGCAGGCCTACCGCCAGATGTCGCTGCTGCTGCGCCGCCCGCCGGGCCGCGAAGCCTATCCCGGCGACGTGTTCTACCTGCACTCCCGCCTGCTCGAGCGCGCCTGCAAGCTCTCCGGCAAGAACGGCGGCGGATCCATCACCGCGCTGCCGGTGATCGAGACGCAGGCCAACGACGTGACGGCGTATATCCCGACCAACGTCATCTCCATCACCGACGGGCAGATCTACCTGGAATCCAACCTTTTCCACTCGGGTATACGTCCGGCCGTCAACGTGGGCGTGTCCGTGTCGCGCGTCGGCGGCTCGGCGCAGTCCAAGGGCATGCGCCAGGTGGCCGGCAGGCTGCGCCTGGACCTGGCCCAGTACAACGAGCTGGCGGCCTTCGCGCAGTTCGGCTCGGACCTGGACAAGTCCAGCATGGACCAGCTCAAGCGCGGCCAGCGCATGGTGGAACTGCTCAAGCAGGACCAGTACCGGCCGATGGCCACCGAGGAGCAGATAGCCGTGCTGTTCGCCGGCGTGCGCGGACACCTCGACGAAATAGACGTGCCTCTCGTGCGCAAGTTCGAGGAGGGCCTGGTCGCCCGCATAAGGGAGAAATACCCCAAGCTCCTGCCCGACATAGCGGCCAGGAAGGAGCTGGACGCCGACCTGGAGGCGCGCCTGCTGTCGGCCATAGCCGAGTTCAAGAAGGAGTTCCTCTCCAGGAACTGAGGACGGAGATCATGAAATACCTGGTAACCGGCGGCGCCGGATTCATCGGTTCCAATATCGCTTTCGCGCTCGAGGAAGAGCGCAGGGCCGGGGTGACGGTGCTGGACGATTTCTCGTCCGGCGACTTCAGGAACCTCTCCGGCTTCGGCGGGGACGTCGTTTCGGACGACATACTCTCCCGCGGCTGGTTCGAACGCGTCGGCAAGACGGACGCGGTGTTCCACCAGGCGGCCATCGTGGACACCACCGAGGCCGACCAGCGCAGGATGATGGCCGCCAACGTGGACGGCTTCCGCAACGTGCTGGAATACGCGCTCGAGTACGGCGTCAAGCGCGTGGTCTACGCCTCTTCCGCGGCCGTGTACGGCAACTCCGAGTGCCCGATGCTCGAGACCCAGACCCCCACGCCCGAGAACGTCTACGGCTTCTCCAAGGCGATCATGGACAACGTGGCCCGCGAGTTCGCCGAGGCGCACAAGGATATGACGATTGTGGGGCTGCGCTATTTCAACGTCTACGGCCCGCGCGAGTACTACAAGGGCAAGATGGCCAGCATGATCTTCCAGCTCTACAACCAGATGAAGGCGGGTAAGCGTCCGCGCGTCTTCAAGTACGGCGAGCAGATGCGCGACTTCGTCTACGTTAAGGACCTGGTGCGCGCCAACCTCAACGCCCTGGACGCCGAAAGGTCCTGCGTCTGCAACGCGGCCACCGGCCGCCCCGAGAACTTCAACGCCGTCATAGACGCGCTGAACAAGGCCATGGCGACCGATCTGGCGCCGGAATATTTCGACAACCCGTACGGTTTCTACCAGAACAAGACGCAGGCCGACCTGCGGCAGGCCAAAGCGCTGCTCAATTACAGGCCCGAGTGGAGCCTGGCCGACGGCATAGCCGACTACGTGAAGATACTGGAGAAGGGCTGGAAGTAAGGACCGTCTGAAATGGCTTCATTGCGCGACATAAGAAAACACATCTCGTCCGTAAAGAACATACGGCAGATAACCTACGCCATGAAGATGGTGGCGGCGGCGCGCATCAAGAGGGCCCAGGGTTCCATCCTGGCCTCGCGCCCCTTCGCCTCCCGGATGGAGGGCATGCTCAGGGACCTCTACGGCGAACTGGGCGAGGACGATTTCAGGACCTCGCCGGCCTATCACCTTTTCGAGGAGCGCAGGGACAGCGGCCCTCTCGGGCTCTGCGTGGTTACCGCCGACAAGGGCCTCTGCGGCTCCTTCAATAACAACATCCTCAAGGCCTCGCTCGCGTGGCTCGCCAGGCACCGCGGCCGCAAGGTGCGGCTGGCGCTGGTGGGCCGGAAAGCCCGCGATTTCTTCCGCCGGCTCAAGGGGCTGGACCTGGAGATAGAGATGGAGCTGACCGGCGTCTTCCCCAAGGCCGGCTACGCCCACGCCGAACTGCTGGCGGGCAGGATGCTGGAGTCCTACGCGGCCTGCTCCGTCTGCGGCTACACGGTCATCTACAACGAGTTCAAATCGATGATGTCCCAGCGCGTGGTGGAGGCGCAGCTGCTGCCGCTGAGCCGCCACATCCTGCTCGATCCCGCCTGCGGGCCGCTCTGCCGGAATTTCTCCTTCGAGCCGGGCAAGGCCGAGTTCCTCGGCGCGCTGCTGCCGCGCTACGTTAAGGCGCAGACGTACAGGATACTGCTCGAGTCCCAGGCCGCCGAACTGGCCGCGCGCATGAGCGCGATGGAGTCGGCCTCCAACAACGCCTCGGACCTTATCTCCGACCTCACTCTGAAACTGAACAAGATGCGCCAGGCCATGATAACCACCGAGCTCAACGAGATAGTCGGCGGGGCCGAGGCGCTGGGCGGATAACTCTTTCAAGGAGCTTCCATGAACACAGGCAAAGTCGTGCAGATAGTCGGACCCGTAGTGGACATCGAATTCCCGCAGGGCAAACTGCCCAGGATCCTCGACGCGGTGCGTATAAAGTACAAGGAGGACGGACAGGATAAGGTCCTGGTCGCCGAGGTCGCCCAACACCTGGGCGACAACGCGGTGCGCGTCATCACGCTGGGCGCCACGGCGGGCCTGGGTAAGGGCCTGGATGTCGAGGCCACCGGCGCGCCGCTGACAGTGCCCGTCGGGGAGGCCTGCCTGGGCCGCCTCATCGACGTGCTGGGCGAGCCGCGCGACGAGCGCGGGCCGATAGAAACCAAGGAGCGCCTTCCGATACACCGCGAGCCGCCCCCGCTCACCGACCTGCGCACCACCCCCGAGATCTTCGAGACCGGCATCAAGGTCATCGACCTGCTGGCGCCTTTCATGAAGGGCGGAAAGGTCGGCCTGTTCGGAGGCGCCGGCGTGGGCAAGACCGTCGTCATCATGGAACTAATCAACAACGTCGCGCGCCAGCACAGCGGCTATTCCGTGTTCGGCGGCGTGGGCGAACGCAGCCGCGAGGGCAACGACCTGTGGCTGGAGATGCAGGAATCCAAACTTTCCGACGGCAGCAGCGTGCTCTCCAAGACCGCGCTGGTCTACGGCCAGATGAACGAGCCGCCCGGCGCCCGCGCCCGCGTGGGCCTTACCGCGCTGACGCAGGCCGAGTATTTCCGCGACGCCAAAGGCCGCGACGTGCTGCTGTTCCTCGACAACGCCTTCCGCTACGTGCTGGCCAACGCCGAGGTCTCGGCGCTGCTGGGCCGCATGCCGTCGGCCGTCGGCTACCAGCCCACGCTGACCACCGAGATCGGCTGGCTGCAGGAGCGCATCACCTCCACCAAGAAGGGCTCGATCACCTCGATACAGGCCGTTTACGTGCCGGCAGACGACCTGACCGACCCCGGCGTGGCCAACATCTTCTCGCACCTCGACGCGACCGTGGTGCTGTCCCGCTCGATAGTGGAGCTGGGCATCTACCCGGCCGTGGACCCGCTGGATTCCACCTCGCGTATACTGGACCCGCTGGTACTGGGCGCCGAGCATTACGAGACGGCCAGGGGCGTACAGAAGCTGCTGCAGCGCTACAAGGAACTGCAGGACATCATAGCCATCCTGGGCATAGAGGAACTTTCGGAGGAAGACAAACTGACCGTGGGCCGCGCGCGCCGCGTGCAGAAGTTCTTCTCTCAGCCGTTCTCCGTCGCCGAGCAGTTCACCGGCCGCCCCGGCAAGTACGTGCCGCTGGCCGAGACGATACGCGGCTTCAAGGAGATCATACAGGGCAAACTGGACGCGGTGCCGGAGCAGGCCTTCTACATGGCCGGCGGCATCGACGAGGTGAGGGAGAAGGCCGGCACGCTCGACTGAGCCGCGGCCCCGCGCTTTTATGACCAAGAAGAAACGCCTGCTCATGGACATAGTCACGCCGGAGAAGCCCTTCCTGCAGGACAGGGAAGTGGACTTCGTCGCGCTGCCCGCCGAGGGCGGCGAGATGGGCGTGCTGCCCGGCCACGCTCCGTTCGCGGTGCAGCTGCGCCCGGGGGTTCTTCGCTACCGGGAGGGCCACACCGAGGAGACCTTCGCGGTGATGGGCGGTTTCGCCGAGGTCTACAAGGACAAGGTTTCGGTTTTCGCGGAGGCGGCGGAACTGGCCCGCGAGGTGGACGAGGAGCGCGCGCGGCAGGAGTACGCCAGCGCCAAGGCCGCGCTGGCCGCCCACGCCGCCGACCTGGACCTGGAGTCCGCGCAGGCTTCCCTGAAGAAGGCCGCCGTCAGGCTGAAGGTGGCGGAACTGCGCCGCAAGCGCCACCCCGGCCAGAAATAAGAAATCGGGGACAGTATATTTAATTCTCTTTGCCCAGCGCGGTTCGCGTCGCTTGACGGGCGTGGAATTAAATATACTGTCCCCGATTTCTCCTTTTTTCTATTTAACGGC
>JAVVFK010000173.1:0-5335 GCA_032251015.1 Elusimicrobiales bacterium | reverse complement strand
CGCCGGCCGCGGCGGCAGAGACCTCGGCCGCGCAGTTCCTGCGGCTTGGGGCCGGCGCGCGCGCCCTGGGCATGGCCGGCGCCTACGCGGCCGTGGGCGAGGGCGCGGAGGCGGCGTATTACAACCCCGCCTCCTACGCCCAGGCTTCGCCCGGCGGCGAGGTGTCGCTGTCCCATTCCTGGCACGTGCAGGATACGGGGCTGACGCAGGCCGCCTACGCGCGCCGCGGCTGGGGCGCTTCGTTCACCTGGTTCTCCGCGGGGGACCTGGAGGGGCGCGACGACCTGGGGAACCCGACCGGCACCTTCACGGCCGAGGACGCGGCGCTGACTGCCGGCGCCGCCTTCCGGTGGCGCGGCGCGGCCGTCGGCGCTTCCGTAAAGGGGGTGAGGCAGCGGATACGCGACAGCGGGGCGACGGCGGCGGCCGCCGACCTGGGCCTGCTCTATCCCGCCGACCCGCTGGCGCCCATGCGGCTGGGGCTGTCGGTCTCCAACCTCGGCTCGAAGATAAAGTTCGAGACCGAGTCGTACCCGCTGCCGGTCACCTGGCGCGCGGCCCTGGCCATGCGGCCGGGCGAGGGTAGTACGCTGCTGGCCCTGCAGGCCGACATAAACAACGACGGCGGCTCGTCGCTTGGGCTGGGCGCGGAGTACAGGCCCGTGGAGGAACTGGCGCTGCGGGGGGGATACAGGACCTCCTCCTCGGAACAGCGCGACGCCGTACTGGGCAGCGACCTGGGCAGTTCCACGTCGGGTATCGACGGCCTCTACGGGTTCTACATGGGCATCGGGTTCGAGATCCGGGGTATCGTCCTGGACTACGCCCTGCTGCCCTACGGCGACCTGGGCAGTTCGCACAGGTTCGCGCTTGGAGTGAAGTTCGAGTGAGGGGCGTCCGGTAAGGACGTCCCTCGCCATCGGCCAGCGGCCGGGATCCCCGGCCTTTGACCGATGGTTTCGACGAGAAAACACGGAGGAAGTATGAAGCGCTTTATACTGGGCGTCATCGCCTATTTTATTTTCGCCGGCTCGGCCTTCGCCGCCGCCCCGGAGGTCATGACCTACCAGGGCCGCCTCAAGGAGAACGGTTTGCCCGTCACGGGCAACCGGGATATCACCATGAAACTCTGCGACGACCCTTTCGGCGGCAACTGCTACGTTGAGCCGGCGGCCCAGTCGGTCTATGTTTCCACCGGCCTGTTCAAGTCCACGTTCACGCTCCCCTCCGGCGCGGATCTGTCGGCGCCCAATGACTGGTACCTGCAGGTAGAAGTGAACGGCACCAACCTGTGGCCGCGCGAGAAGTTCACCGCCGTGCCTTACGCGATACTCGCCTCCAGCGCCGTTCACGCCTCCACCGCCTCTTACGCGGCCGCCCTGGCCGTGGATTCGGGGTTCGGCGTTCATTCCTCTACCCATATCATAATCTCCGGAGGCCTCGTGGCCTCCGACTGGTCGACGGCCGTTTCCACCGTCGCGGCCCTGGAGGGGACGGTGCGGGTGCAGGACCTTTCCGCCGGCCAGGACTTCCGGGTCGGGGTCGTCGGCCGCGGCGTTTCCAATTCCACCGATCCCGACGACGTCGCCGTAGGCGCGAGCTTCGAGGGCGAGGTCCCGTCGGAAATGGGCGGCATGCCGCTGGCCCTGCGCGCCGCCGTCAGGAACGATGGCGCGTCGACCCCGCAGGCCATAACCCTGATGGTCGATGCCCTGGAGAATACCGGATCTATCGGCATGACCTACGGCATTTTCATCGCCACCATGACGGGCGGCACTCAGACCGTACCGCCTTACGCCCTCTACTCGGAGGATCCCGGCGCCCGGACTTATTTCGCCGGGAACGTCGGTATAAGTTCCGCCGTGCCCGCTTACGCGCTGTCGGTTTCCAGCGGCGCCGGCGAGGCCGGTACGATAATGGCCGTTTCTACCGGCACCACCAATCTTTTCTGGGTCGCCGGCGACGGCGCCCACGCCACGCGGTTCTTCGGAGACGGGTCCGGCCTGACCGGCGCCACCGGCACCGACAATACTAAAGTCCTTAAGACCGGCGACACCATGACAGGCCAACTGACTACGTTGTCCACCATAACGGTGCAGGGCGACGCCTTCAGCGTGGGCGGCAGCACGCTGGTCGTCGAAGCCGGGCAGGTCGGTATCGGCACGGGCCTGCCGGCTTCCAAGTTCGAAGTCGCCAATGGTTCTATAAGCATAACCGGAACAGAAGGCGGGCTGCTTTTCGACGGCGAGGAGCGCAAGCTGTCCCCCACGACCGACGCTTCGGTCGGCGGAGGTATAGCCTTCTCCACCAATGTTTACGTCGTGGGCTTCAGTTCCGCGGCAAAATATTACGGCGACGGCTCAGCGCTGACCGGAATAGGTACCGGTTCGTTGGAAGGTACCCTGTCCGTAGACAGTGGCGGAACGGGCGCGGATCTTTCCGCTGCCGGAGGCGCCAACCAGTTTGTCAGGCAAAATTCCATTGGGGGCGTGTTCACGGTGTCCGCTATAGCGGATGCGGACGTTCCGGACGCGATAACGATAGACGGCACGGGCAATGTTACGTGGGCGTCGGTGAGCAAGACCGGCTCTTCCGTGGCGGACCTGGCGACGCGCGATATAACGGACCTGACGGGCACGCTGCCGATAGGCAACGGCGGTACGGGCGCCACGGACGCCCCTACGGCGCTTAGCAATCTCGGTGCGGCGGGTCTTGCCGACAACACTTTCACGGGAGCGCAGACCTACGCCGCTGGCGCGTCGCTGGCGGCGGCGCTGAATCAGCCGGGCGTGCGCGTATCGACGGCGATCTTCGTGGGCACGGGTGCCGATATCAGCACGATAACGCCGGCTGGCTTCTTCGGCAATTACAGCGGGAGCGGCGCCAACCTGACGAACCTGAACGGTACGCAGGTGGGAGCCGGCGTGCCCGCGGCAAACATAGCGGATGGAGCGCTGGGCGTGAACGTTCTTGTTTCCTCGCTCGCCGCAGCTTCGGTCTACGAAGGAGCGTTCCTGTCACCCAAGGTTAATCGCAGCGGCGACACCATGGAGGGGACGCTGGACATGGGGGGGAACTTTATCTCCGGCGTATCCACCATTACCATGCTCAACGGCAGTATAGCCGTAGTCCCGCCCGGCACCGGCGGTACCAATATCGGCTACGGCATCTCTATCGGTTCCGCCGCCTACAACAACTACACCAATGGCATCGGTATCGGATATGGCGCCTATGGCAACTATACGGGAGGGGTGGGCCTGGGAACTGACGCGCGCACTAATTACATGTATGGGATAGGTGTCGGCAACGGGGCCTTCAATAATTACTCTTTCGGAGTCGGCATCGGCAATAATACCAGCGCGAACTGGACTTACGGCGTGGGCGTCGGCGCCGGCGCCAGCGGCAACCGGAACTACGGCGTCGGTATCGGAGCCTACTCGGTCAACAACAAAGATTACGCCGTCGGCGTCGGCGCTCATACGCAGCAGATTAAAGGCTATGGCGCGGCTCTGGGCGCGTACTCTTACGCTTCCTCGTCTGCCACGGCCCTCGGCGCGCAGGCCAAGGCCAACGCGGAGCTCAGCATGGCGCTGGGCTACGGCACGGTCAACGATTCCACCGGCACGGCCAGCTTCGGTTCCTATGCCATGCATACCTCCACCGCCGTTGACGCGGCCTATTACCAGATCAACGGGAGTACGGTCCTCGCTGTTCTGCCCGCTGCCAGCAGTATCGGAGTGGGGCCGCTGGCCGGCGCGTCCAACACGAGCGGAGCGTATAACGTTTTTGTCGGAAGAGGGGCCGGGACCTCCAATACTACGACTACGAACAATACCATGGTAGGTTACGCCGCCGGTACGCTCAATACCGGCGCGGCCAACACTTTTCTCGGTTCTTACGCCGGGGATTCCTCAACGACCGGCGGCAGCAATATCGTTATAGGTTTCCTTCAGGACACTTCCGCGCCTGGCGTCAGCAATGAGTTGAACGTCGGCGGAGTCCTCTTCGGCCAGTTGGGTTTTAAGACCATTGGTATTTCCACGCGCGCGCCGCAGGCCGCCCTGGACATCGTCTCCACCGGCACGGCGCATACCGAGATGGCCCAGCTTTGGCGCGATTCCACCGGCCTGATCGTCGGTTCCATGAGCGTCACCGGTTCCATGCAGGCCGTGCGCTTCGTCGGCGACGGCTCGGGCCTCTCCGGTGTAACCGGCGCCACCGGCAACGACCCCGACGCGCTGCAGCTGGCGGGCGGCACCATGCTGGGCGCCATCGATATGGACGGCAATTTCCTGTCAGGTGTGTCCACCATTACAATGCTCAACGGCAGCATAGCCATAGTCCCGCCCGGCACGGGGGGGAGCAACAACGCTTATGGCATCTCTATCGGCTCGAATTCCTACAACAATTACACGTATGGCGTTGGCGTGGGGAACGGAGCGTACGGCAACTACCTGTACGGAGTTGGTATGGGAAATCTGGCTTACGGCAACAGCAGTTACGGAGTCGGATTGGGTTATGGCGCCTACGGTAACTACTCTCAAGGGGTCGGCATAGGATCTTCCGCCAGCAATAACTACTCTTCCGGCGTGGGCTTGGGCAGCAACGCCTCCGGTAACGCTAATTATGCGGTCGGCATAGGCGCTTTTTCCCAGAACAACCGCCCTTACGGCGCGGCGCTGGGCGCGTACTCCTTTGCAGCCACCTCCGCGACCGCCTTGGGCTCTTATGCCAAGTCCAACGCCTACGCCAGCATCGCCATCGGCGCAGGAACCGTCAATAATTCCACCGGCACCGCCAGCTTCGGCGCTTATAAAGTGAACGCCCCCGCCTACTGGATAGACGGCAGCACCGTCGTAGTCCTTTTCGGCAACTCCAGTATGGCCGTCGGGCCTATGGCGGGAGCTGTGAACGCCGGTAATTACAATCTTTTCGTGGGTTCCGCGGCCGGCGCGGCCGTAACAGGCTCTTTTAATACGATGATCGGATACGGGGCCGGCTTCCAGAGCGTCGCTACCGAGCGCAACACCTTTATCGGCTCTGCTGCCGGGTCGTTAAATGTGACCGGCGGGAACAATATAGTCATCGGTGAATCGCAGAATACGTCGGACACCAACGCTGACTTCGAGCTCAACATCGGCGGCCTGCTCTTCGGCAAACTGGATGACAAGGTCATCGGTATCTCCACCCGCGCGCCGCAGGCGGCCCTGGATATCGTCTCAACCGGCACCGCTTCCAACGTCTACGCCCAGGTGTGGCGCGACTCGGACGGCGTGGCCCGCGCCAGCGTCACCGCCAACGGCGTCTTCTATGGGGATGGTTCCGGCCTGACCGG
>JAVVFK010000172.1:0-5409 GCA_032251015.1 Elusimicrobiales bacterium | reverse complement strand
CGGCGGGAGATGGAGCCGCGGGCTCCCGGGAAGGCGGGGCCGCCGCCGTCCGCGGCGCCGGCGTCCCTTGGCGGTAATGAGGCTGGCGCACGACCTGCGTGACCAGCAGCAGCAGGCAGGCCGCCGCGAAGACGACTTTAAAAGTGCCGGCCACGAAAGATTCGGCCGCCAGCGCCAGGAAACCGGCCGTCCCTCTCTTCCCGGTCAGCCGCTCGCGCAGTTCTTCCCGCATGGTCGAATCCGCGCTGAAGTCCGCGGCGGCCAGCGCGCCGGCGGCCCGGATCAGGTCCTCGTCGTGGCTGGGGAAAGGCGGACGCCCGTCCCGCAGCAGGACGTCGAGTTCCCGGTTGAAAAGTTCAGCCGCCTCGTTCTCGCTCATATCGCTTTTTTCCCGTCCAGCAGTTCCCGCATCCTCTTCACCGCGCGGTAGATGATTATCCCTACGTTAGCCTCGCCCAGCCCGGTCAGCGCCGCTATCTCCCTGTTGGTCATCCCCGAAGAGAATTTCAGCGCCATGATATCCCTCGATCTCTCGTCCAGCGCTGCCGCCGCCGCCAGCACCCGCTCCTTCTCCTCGCGGACTTCCAGTATGTCCTCGGCCCTGGGATCGCCGCCCGGCCTTTCGAAGGCCCCGTCGAGAGGGAGTTCCGCCCGGCGGCCCCTGGCCCTGCCCCAGTCCGCGACGGCGTTGCGCGCTATGCCGAAGAGCCAGGCCGGCTCGGGGCCCTTTCCCGGATCATAGCCGTCCGAACCCGCCAGCGCCGCCTCGAAGATCTTCGCCGTTATGTCGTCGGCGGCGTCGAGCAGGCGCACGCGGTAGCGCACGTAGTTATAGACCCTGTCGAAATAGCGGTCGTAGATGTCGGCGAAATCCATACAGCGCGCGCCTCTACCCATGTATACGGCGCGCAGAGGAAAGTATTACAAAAAAGTTCGAAGTTGAACAGGAGAAACTATTGCGGGGGCATGGCGGGGGGCCGGCACGCAAAACACGGGCTCTCGCGCATAGCGCTCGGCCCTCCTCACTCGGCCTCCGCGCTTACGATGCTCCGGCCTCCGTGAAGGTTTTGCCGTGCCGGCCCCCTGCCTCCCCCGATTGTTCCCTTATCGGGCGCTTGACGGATAAGGCTCCCTCGGCGGGCCTTCCGAAGCCACATCGGAGGCTTTCCCAAAGCGGAGCTCGGGAACCGGCATTGCCGGACGTGCATGATTGTTTGAGGCCTAGCGCGATATGCGCGCAGGCCGAGTTCGTGCCCGGCCGAGCGCAGCGCCGGGTGTATCCCGGAAAGCCGGACCCGTGGCGGAGTGAAGGCCCGGCGAGGGAGACTGAAGCGGTTTTTAGTGGTGAGCCGCCCGGCGGGCCCGAAGAGTTCTCCTTGTTATTATTGCGATGCGATTCTTAAGGCAAGGTATGAAAGTATATTTCAAGACGGTGGGGTGCAGGGTGAACCAGGTGGAGAGCGAGAGCCTCCGGGCCAGGTTCGCCGCGCTCGGCCACTCCGCGGCGGCGACGCCGGAGGAGGCGGACCTCGTCGTGGTAAATACCTGTTCCGTGACGGCGAAGGCCGACCGCGACTGCGTGGCGTTCCTCAGGAAGACCGCCGCCTCCAATCCCGCCGCCGCCATCGCCGTGACGGGCTGCCTGGCCACTCTGGAGCCGGCTAAAATACTCGCCGCCGTCCCGAAAGCCTCGGTCTTCGCCAACGCCGACAAGGAAAAGATCCCTTCGCTGGTCTGCGGCGCGCCTCCTAAAGAGGATTTCTTCGCCGTCGAGGGGTTCAAAGGCCGTTCCCGCGCCTTCGTCAAGGTCCAGGAGGGCTGCGACCTCAAGTGCTCCTACTGCCTGGTCAACCTCGCCCGCAATAAGATGTCCTCCAAGCCGCTCAAGTCCGCCGTGGCCGAAATAGAGAGGCTGGTCTCGGCCGGCTTCGCCGAGATAGTCCTCTGCGGCACGCGGCTGGGCATATACCGCTGCCCGGAGACCGGCGCGGACCTGGCGGCCCTGGTGTCGGAACTTTTCGCCCTGCCGGGCGCGTTCCGCGTCCGTTTCTCGTCGATAGAACCCGGGGAGGTGAACGCGCCGCTGCTGAGGGCGCTGGCCGTCCCCGGCGGGCGCTTCTGCGATTATTTCCACGTCCCGCTGCAGTCGGGTTCGGACGCGGTCCTGAGGGCCATGGGCCGCAGCTATGACACTGCTTTCTACCGCGGCCGGTTGGAGGAGATACGCTCTTTCTTCCCTTCGGCGGGCGTTTACGCCGATATAATAGCCGGCTACCCTTCGGAAACGGAAGGGGAGTTCCTGAAGTCCATGGATTTCGTCCGGTCATGCGGACTCTCGGGACTCCACGTCTTCAGTTTTTCGTCCCGCCCCGGCACCCGCGCGGCGTCTCTCGTCCCGTTGCCGCCCAGGACCGTGAAAGCGCGTTCGGAGGCCCTGCGCGGACTGGACCGGGAACTGCGCGCCTCTTTCGCCGCCTCCATGCCGGGCCGGGAACTGGAGGTGCTGTCCCTTTCGTCCAAAGCGGGGCGATCCCGGGCGCTGGCTTCCAATTTCCTGGAGGTGGATATCCCCGCCGCGCCGGCCGGCCGGCTTCTCCGCTGCCGGGTGACCGCCGCCCGGAACGGTTCCTGCGCCGGCGAACTTATCTGAGCGGCGATTCCCGGGCCGATTTTTCCGGTTCATAAAATCTTTGCAATAATCTGTAATTATTATTAGAATAACAGGGTTAAGCACGTCCGCCTCTGGCGGGCGGGGTCTTTATTATGGATAAACCCGAAAAAGACGGCGACAAAGAATCCATCGAGGAGATACTCTCGGACCTCAATGGCCTGCTCAACAGGATGCCGGCCATACTCTCGGATATAAAGATGCCCGAGACCCGGCCGGTGGATTTCTCCAGGATACGGCGGGACGCCGAGGACCGGTCCGTCCCTCCGGCGGAGCCGGCCCGCGAGGACGAGACTATACGGCTGGAGCCGGACGAGATGGCCGGCATAGCCGCTTCGGCCTATGTGCTGCCGGATCCGGAGCCGCAGCCGGATCCGGAGCCGCAGCCGGAACCCGAGCCGCGGGCCGAACCGGAGCCGGAGCCCGAGCCGGAACCCGATTTTTCCGGGGAAGAATATAATTTCGAGTTCGTCCCGGAAACGCCCGCGCCCGCCGAACCGGTCCCGGAGCCGGAACCGGTGTCCGCTCCCGCGCCGGAAGCCGGGAAGAAACCGGCGGATGCTTTCGAGCAGAGCGGCGATTTCGGAGCGCCGGACATAGACGCCCTTCTGCAGTTGTCCGCCTCCGGTGAGGACGCGATAGGACCGGCCGAAGAGAACAAGGAGCAAGGGGGAGAGATGGAAGAAAAGCGCCAGGATGATCAGGAGAGACCCGCGGAGGAAATTCCCGGATCCCTTCCGGCCGGAGACGAGGTCCCCGAGCAGCCCGCCCCGCAGGAGGCTCAGCCCTCCCAGGAACAGCTTTCGGCCTTCGATGCTACTGTGAAGATGGACGCCCCTTTCGAATTCCCGGAGCCTTCCCAGGAACAGCCTGTCCAGGAAGAACAACCATCCGTCGAAGAGCCCCAGCCCGTCCAGGAGCAGCCGGCAGCGGAGCCACCCGCCGAGCAGCAGCCCGCCGGGGAACAGCCCCCGGCCTTCGAGGCTACAGTGAAGATGGACGCACCTTTCGAATTCCCGGAACCCGCCGAGGAACAGCCCGCCGAGGAACAGCCCGCCGGGGAGAAGCCCGCGCAGGAACAGCCTGCCGCGGAAGAATTCCAGCCCTCCGGCGACGACCTCAAGGCCTTTGAAAGCGCTTTCGTGATCCCCGGCACCGATAACGAGCCGGAGCCGGAATCCCCGCCGGCCGAAACGCCGGCGGAGCCCGAGGCCGGGGAAACTCCCGCGCCGGAGGCGATGTCGCCGGAGCCGATATCGCCCGAGCCGGAGTTCCCGGCTCCGGAACCTGCGCCCGTGGAGCAGCCCGCTCAGACTCAGCAGGAAGAACCGGCGCCTTCCGTCGATGCGCAGTCCGGGGGCATAAGCCTGGAGCCCCAGTTCTCCATGCCGGAAGAACAGCCGGCCGCCGGCGCCGAGCCGTCCGCCAAGCAGTCCCTTGAACAGCCCGCCGAACAGCCGCCGGCCGAAGCGGAACCTCAATTGAGCATAGACGAGCCGCGGCTTACGGTGGGAGAACCCCAGCTCAGCGTAGGGGAGCCCCAGTTGAGCGTCGGCGCCGCGGAAGAGAAACTGGCGGAGTCCTCGCCCGAATCCAGGTCCGATACTCCTTTCGAATCCCCTATGGACGCCGTTACCGGAGCCGCCTCCTCCGGCGAGTCCGCCGAGGAGAAAACGGTGGTCTTCGGCCCCGGTCAGGCGCCGGAGACGCCCGGCGGGGAAGAAACGCTGGTCTACCAGGGAGGAGATCCCTCCTCGACTTCCAGGATGAAAGCCGAGGCCTCGTTGCCGGAACTGGCCGCCATGGAACCCCCGGCCACGGTGGACGAATCCCGTATCAAGACACTGGCTTTCATGTACGCGGCCGGGGAGGAGAAATTCTGCGCGGACGTCCTCGCCACGCTCGACGCCATCTGCCTTAAATCGGAGAGCCGTCCCATGTTCATACGGCGGGCCTTCGTAAAGCCCTGCGGCGACGATACGCGCGGCGCCATGGTCCAGCAGATGGTCTCCGAATCGGGGGCCGCCGGACTGATATGCGTGGGCTCCGTGTCGCAGGAAGCTCTTTACGACATAGAGAACGCCTTCGGCGCGTCCGGAGCGTTCTACCGCCATTTCTCGCAGGACAGTTTCAACCTCACGTCCGCGCTTGATTCGGTGCTGGACCTGATACTTAAATCCTAAGAGACGCCATGATAAAGAAGTGGGAAGTCGCGCCGTCCCCGGTGGACAAGAACAAAGACCGCCATAAGCTGATGATAAAGGGGGAGATGAAGGACATCTTCTTCATCGTCAAAAAGCTTGGCAGCGTCTGTTCGCGTCCCGAGAAGTCAAGCGGCGAATTCGACTTCACAATCTATCTTTCCAAGCTCGAGACGGACACGATGTCCAAGCTCAAGGAAGTCGTGGCGGAACTGGAGAAAGAGGACACCACCCGGCGCTCTTCCGCCCCGGCCCGGACTTTCAACCCGCAGGCGGCGGCCCAGACGGCGCCTCCGTCGACCGCCCCCGCCCAACAGGCTCCCGCGCCGGCGCCCGTTCCTCCTCAGCAGGCCGCCCCGGCGCCCGCGCCGGCCCCTTCCCCGCAGGCTGCGCCGCCGCCCCAGCCCGCCGCGCCTCCGCCGGCAGCGGCGCCGGCTCCCGCGCCGGTTACGCCGCCCACCCAACCGCCGGCCGATAAGCCTAAAATTCCGGCGCCGTTCGGGCCGCCTCCAACTGTAAGCGGAAGGATCAAGCAACCGG
>JAVVFK010000171.1:0-5467 GCA_032251015.1 Elusimicrobiales bacterium | reverse complement strand
GTCATGTACGTGGGGTTGATGTCGTTATCGCTGAAGAACGACGGCCACTCCTCTATGCGCTGCGGCAGGGCCCTATCGAAAGCCATGTTGATCTGGAACATGTCCAGCCTGTTCGTTGCCGCGTCGCCGTTATACATGAAGCCGTAAGACCGGGACAAAGCGGTAGAATACTCATAGTCCCGGTATACCGGCCTCTTCACGATATTGAAGAACTGCAGCGTCTGCGGGTCGGGCCGCACCAGCCTCTGCTCCACGCGCACCAGGTTGCCCTGCACGTCGTTGAGCGTGCGGCCGGCCTCCAGGTCGCTCTCCTTGGCCGTGTTGATGAAGGACTTCACCTGCTGCTCGGCGCCGGCGGTGACCTTGGCGAACTGCTTTATCTGCGCGCGGGAGTTCTCCTTCTCGATTATCGCGGCCATCCGCTCCCTGGGGTCCAGGCCCGGTTCCCAGTTCTCCAGCGCCCGGTACTCCTGCGCCTTGGTCAGCAGCGCCCGCTTGGCGGGCTTGCCCATCTCGGCGAGCGTAAGCCCCTGTCCCTGCGGTATGTGTATCTCGTCCTTTCCCTTGACCGGCGGCACCGTAAAGTTGAGTTTGACCTCGCCGTAGAGCACCTTTATGTCCATCGCGCCCCCGGGAGTAGTGTCAACGGTGAATTCTGTTCCTCGCACCGCGCAGACGGCGGCGGGCGTGCGGACCTCGAAACGCTCCTTGCGCATAAGGTGCGGCACGCGCACCTTCAGCCTGCCGAAAAGCAGCGAGAGCCGGCTGGCCAGCGTCTTGCGCTGCTCTATCTCAAGGCCGGAGCTCTCTTTCATCCAGACCTTGGACTTATTGGGCATCAGCACCACGGCGGCCCCGTCCGCCCCGGTGCGCACGGCCCCGCCTTCCTGTATCTCCATGTTCTTTTCGGCGGAGGCCCATTCCGCGTCCCTGTCGGCCTTCACTTCCACGGAGCCGGCGTAATTAAGCAGCCTGGCGTCCTGGGCGGACGACAGTACCGGGAATATCAGCGTAAAACAGACCGCAAATATGTATTTCCTCATGAGGGAAGAAGTCTATATAGATATGCGCGCTTGTGTCAATAACCCGTTTTTGGGATAATAAAAACCGTCCGCGGCCCCTTACGACGGGGGGACCGGCGCTTACGTTCACCGGCAATTTGACTTTATACATATACGGAGATACCCCTATGAGAAAGACCCTTATCGCGCTCGCTTTCGCCCTCCTGGCGGCCGGCTGCTCCACTGCCCCGAAGAAGACGGCCGAAGCGCCGGCCGTCTGCCCCGCCTGCCCGGTCTGCCCCCCCTGCCCCGCAGTCCCGGTCGAACCGCCGGAAGTGAAAGCGATATTCAAGGTCTCCCCGGAGAACGTCCCGTCCTTCAAGGACGCCGGGTCCATGAAGCGCCTGCTCAAAGCCGCCGAACTCAACCTGGCATACGCCCGGAAACTGGCCCCCTCGGCCATCGCCTATGATTTCGACGGCCGCAAGGTCGGCAAAGCGGAACTGGAGGCCTCCTCCGCCGAGTTCCTGAAGCTGCTCGGCCTGGCCAAAACGCCGGAGGAACTGGACGCCCTGGTCAAGGAGCGCTTCGACGTCTACCAGCTGGCCGGCCGCGACTCCACCGGCACGGTGGTCTTCAGCTCCTATTACGAACCGACGCTGGAGGCAAGCCCGGTCAGGACGGACGAATACAAGTACCCCATATACGCCAAACCGCCGGACATGGTCACCGCGGACCTGTCGCTGTTCAACCCTAAGTTCAAAGGCGAGAGGATCTCGGGCATGCTCGACGGCAGCCGGCTGGTCCCCTACCTGGACCGCGACGCCATCGACTTCCGCGGAGCGCTGGAGGGCAAGGGCCTCGAGCTGGCCTGGTTCACCAACCGCGCCGATATCATGGACCTGCACATCGAGGGCTCCGGCCGGCTTCAATATCCCGACGGGAAGCAGGTGAAGGCGCTTTTCGCCGCCACCAACAGCCTCAAGTTCAAGGGCTGGCTGACCGCGCTGGTGGAATCCGGCGCGCTGACCCGCGAAGGCCTCAGCCACGAAAAGGGCAAGGAGTACATAAAGAACAACCCGGACAAGGAGCGGGCCATAATGACGGCCAACCCCCGCTACACCTTCTTCCGGATCAAGCAAATAACCGACCCGGAGGAGGGTCCCGACGGGACCTACGGCCTGCCGCTCGTGGGCTGGCGCTCGGTGGCGGCGGACAACAGCCTGGTCCCGATGGGCACGCTGGCCTTCATGCGCGCGACGGTGCCCGACGTGACCGAAGAGGGAAAGATGCTGGGCAAGAAAGAGGACTCCCGCTTCGTGTTCTGCCAGGACACCGGCGGCGCCATCAAGGGCCCCGGCCGCATAGACTACTTCGCGGGCCACGGCAAAAAGGCGCGGAGCTTCGCTTTCAAGCTCTGGGACACGGGCACCATACACCTGCTGCTCCTCAAGGAGAAGAAGTGAGGGCCGCGGCCGTCCTGGCGCTGCTGGCCGGGCTGGCGCTGCCGGCCTCCTGCGCCACGCTGACGCTCAGCGGCCTGGACGTCCTCGAGCGCGGCGGTTTCGCCGCGCTCAAAGGCAGGAAGGTCGGGCTCATAACCAACCACACGGCCATAAACCTGCAGGGCCGTCACGCGGCCGACCTGATGCACGAAGCCGGCGTGGACCTGCGCGCCATCTTCGCCCCCGAACACGGCTTCCGCGGCACCGAGGATCACGGCGCGCATATCTCTCATTCTTCGGACGCGGTCACCGGCGCCCCCATCTACAGCCTCTACGGCAGGAACATGCGCCCCTCGCCGGAACAGCTGGCCGGCCTGGACTTCCTGGTCTTCGACATACAGGACGTGGGCGCGCGCTTCTACACCTACCTGACCACCATGGGCTACGCCATGGAGGAAGCTGCCAAAGCGGGGATCTCCTTTATGGTCCTCGACCGGCCCAATCCCGCCGGGGGACATATAGTGGAGGGTCCGGTGCTGGAGGAAGGCATCAGCGCCTTCACGGCCTATTTCCCGGTGCCTCCCCGCCACGGCTTCACGGCCGGCGAGATGGCCCTCTTCCACCGCGACGACCTGCGCCTGCCGCTGGACCTGGTGGTCATACGGATGGAGAACTGGCGCCGCGATATGTTCTTCGACGGGACGGGCCTGGTATGGACCAACCCTTCGCCAAATATCAGGAGCGTGGAGGCGGAACTGCTCTACCCCGGTCTCGGCTGCTTCGAGAGCACCAATCTCTCGGTGGGCCGCGGCACGGAGTCCCCCTTCACCTGGTTCGGCGCGCCCTGGCTGGACGGCGAACGGCTGGCCGCTGAGCTAAACGCCCTGGACCTGCCCGGGGCCTCGTTCGCCGCGGCCAGGAAAACGCCGGACTCGGACGTGCACGCCGGCAAGGAATGCGGCGGGGTCGAGGTGACCATAACCGACCGCCACGCCCTGCGGGCGCTGGACGTCTTCGTCCACGCCTGCGCGCTGATGAAGAAGGACCACCCTTCGGATTTCTCCTACAGGCCGGCGGAAATGCGCAAGATGACCGGCAACGGACTGCTGGGCGCGGCCCTGGAGAAGGGCCGCCCGGCCCGGGCGGTCATAAAAAAATACGAAAGGGAAAGTTCCGCGTTCGAAAAGAAGCGCGTGAAATGGCTGCTTTATTGACCGCTCCGTCCCCTATGTGTTAAACTTTTCCCCGGTAAAGAGTGGAGGGTTATGGCAAAGATACTTGCGGTTGACGACGATCCCGAAATATCCAGCCTGGTGCAGTACACGCTGGAGTCGCTGGGTCATGAAGTGAAGGTCTGCGACAACGGCCGCGACGTGATGGACACGCTCAAGAGCTTCAAGCCCGAGCTGCTCATCCTCGACGTCATGCTGCCCGGCATCGACGGCTACTCCCTCACCAACCAGATCACCGAGGACGCCGAGACCCAGAACATACCGATAATAGTGCTCTCGGCCCTCGAGCCCTCGCGCACGATGTTCCAGCGCTTCACGCAGGTCGCCGCCTTCATGACCAAGCCGTTCAATACCGACGATTTCATGGAAGCGGTCAAGACCGCGCTGACGCCTAAGACCTGAACGGCCGCAGGAATCCCGGGACCGTTCCCGATGCCCCTTCGTTGAAGGGGCATTTTTTTTGGCATTCGTCGCAGCCGTAGGCCCAGCCGGACCCTTCGCCCTCAAAAGGCCCGCCGGCGGCCTCCATGGTATTATGCCAGGACAGGCATTTCGATATATCCAGCCGCCCGCCGGACAGCGCGCCGGAAGGGCAGGCCTTCTCACACTCGCGGCAGGAGCCGCAGCCGGTGTATTCCGGCGGGGTATCGGCCGGGAGATCCAGGTTGAGCGTGAAGCCGCCTATAAAGAACCAGCTGCCCAGCCGGGAGTTGAGCAGCAGCGTATTGCGGCCCCGCCAGCCCAGGCCGGCCGCGGCGGCCAGCGGCTTCTCCATGACCGGAGAGGTGTCGCAGAAGACCTTTCCCTCCAGTCCCGGGAAAACGCGGGCGGCGCGGGAGAGCGCGGTCTCGAGCGCTTCGCGTACAGCGGAATGATAGTCGCGGGAAAGGGCGTAGCGGGAAACATTCGGCTTTACGCCGGCGGACCGGAGCCGCTCCAGCAAGGGGACGTTTATTTTCCGGCGGCCGGTATCCCTGAGAAAAGCTTCCGGGTCCGGCGGCTGCAGCGCCGCGAATTCTTTTTCGAGGGAGGAATTCCAGTAGGGGAAAAGACAGACCAGCACCGAACGGGCGGACGGGTCCCAGGTCCTTATGTCGGCGCGCCGCTCCGGGTCGCGCGCCAGCCAGCCGGGCGCGGGCTTCGCCTGCGCCGCCAGCGCGGAGCGGAGATCCGTCAGCGCCGCGAGCGGGCCGGCGGTCGCGACGGCGCAGGCCGCCGCGCCGGCTTCCAGCGCCAGCCGCTTCAGTGCCGCGGAATCAGCCGCGTCCATATCAGCTGTTGGATTCGGAAGAATACTGCCAGGCCGAGTAGGCCTTCCAGAACCGCGTGAAGAGTTTTTCGAGGAACTCGTCGCGGTCCGCCGGGCGGCCGAGTATGGCCGAGAGCGAGACCGCCTCGCCCAGTTCCTTCGGCATCCGGTTGTTGAGGTTGACGCCCATGCCCAGCAGGACCCAGTCCGGGTTCTGGTTGACGGAGGCGGATTCGGTGAGCACGCCGGAGATCTTGAAGAACTTCTTTTTGCGCGGGTGCAGGGCGTATACGTCGTTGGGGGCTTTGACCCGGGTGGTCACACCGTAATCTTCCTTGAGCGTTTCCGCTATCACGGCGCCGGCCATCAGGCTAAGATTACCGAGGAAGCGGACGCTGACGCGCGGCCTGAGTATGACGGTCAGGTAAAGCCCCCCCTCGCCGGAATCCCATTTGCGTCCCAGGCGTCCTTTGCCGCCGGTCTGCGAAGCGGCTATGATCACGGTGCGCTCGTTATTGCCTTCCAGCGCCAGTTCGCGCG
>JAVVFK010000170.1:0-5515 GCA_032251015.1 Elusimicrobiales bacterium | reverse complement strand
CTCGGCGCCGGACAGGTCGTACACCTTGGCGTCGGAGATGGAGAGGCCTTCCGGGTTGTCGTATACGATGTTGAATTCGTCCCAGATCCCGTCGCCGTTGGGCGTGAAGATCTTGCGCGGCACGGTCTGGGTTATCCTGAAGGACGACGGGCGTATAACCTGCTTGACCTTGAAGACGCCGGTCTTCTTTGTGGACACGGTGATGGTGCCGGTGTTCGGGTCCACGGAGCCGCCGATATTCACGTCCTCCACGCCGTTGTAGTAGAAGACGGCGTAGTCGTAGGTGGAATACGATATCGAAGGCGAGTATCCGGTTATGGTCACGGCGCCGGTCCTGGTGGTGGGCATGGTGACCGAGGCCGCGGCGGGCAGGTCCACACCGACGCGCTCGTTGCCGTTATTGTCGAGCAGCGACACCTTGTAAGAGGCCTGCACCAGGCCGGTCTCGTACTGGCTCTGATGGGAGATCTGAAGCGTCAGACCGGAGGCGCCCAGCTGGTAGCCGGCGTCCACCGGCATATCCACCACGGCCCTGTCGTCGTCGGCCGTCACGCGCGAGACATCCAGGGAACTCTTCACCCATACCGAGGGGTCGCTGCGCAGGCTGTACTGGTCGCGCGCCTTGACGTAATACCAGCGCGTCGCCGGCGGCGTGTAGGTCCTGGTGAACACCGAACTGGAAACGGCCTCTATGAAGTTCTCGACGCCGTTAAGGCCGGTGCTGTAGTAGATGTCGTAAGCGACGATGGCGGTGGTGCCTCCGGTTATGTCATAGGTCACCGGGTTCCAGGAAAGGACGATGTCGGAGCCTGAGGCCGCCCCGCTCAACGCGGGCGGCTTGGGCTTGGAGACGTTGAGGGCCAGCGATATGCTGCCGAGGTCCGAATACTGGGTCTCCACCATCTGCGAATTGCGCGACTTGCCGCGCACATAGTAGGTCTGGTTGGTGTCCAGGCCCGAGAACGTCGCGGAACTGGCCGTTATCCAGCCTGAATCGGTCGTATAGGAGAAAGCCTGGTCGCTGGACGTCTGCACATAGTACTGCGCGCCGGGATAATTATCGGCCGTATAGCTGACCGTGAATCCGTCGCTGGAAAGGTTCGAGAAGCCGGACTGGGTCGGCGGATAGGACATCGTGACCAGCTGCGCTATGGTCCCGATGCCGCTGTAAACCGTAACTTCGTCGCCGATGAAGACGGCGGCGTAGTAGGTCACGTTGCCCTGCAGGCCGGAGAGCGGATAGTACTGTTGCGAAGCCTCGGCCGCGCTGGTCGAGATCTGGGTAGTGTAGGAGGCGGAGCTGAAAAGGGCCGCTTCCGCCGGCACGCTGGAATACGCGATGCGGAAATACCCGGTGGTAATATCTCCCGTCGAGGCGTCGTCGCCCGTAACGTCCCAGGTTATGTTAACGGCGCCGTAAGTGGAATTGACTATCGTTATAGTGGTGACCGGGTCCGGCGCCACGGCCGAGGTCAGGAAGTCCGGCGTCGGCGAAAGGCGGCTTTTCATGCCCGCCGCGTCGCGTCCCCGGCCGGCGGCGTAATAGGTCGGGCCGGGCACGAGATGATAATAAGTGGTCAGGTCGGCGGTGCCGGTGCTGAGCGCCACAAGGGTCAGCGAGGAGGTGATCGCCTCGTAATTGGACGCGTTGATGGCGTAGGTGGCTATCTTCACTTCCACGTACGAGAGCTGGCCGCGGAACCCGTCGCGGCCCGGTGTGGTGTAAGTTATCCGCACCTGGCCTTCGTCCACCGGCGCCGTGGTCACCGCTATGTCGTAGAGAACGCCGGGACTGTGGCTGGTCCGCGCGTGCCCCGAGAGCACTTTGCGCACGGACCCCGTCGGCGCCGGCCCGGAGAGCTCGCCTATCACGGACTCCAGTATCTTGGCCGTACCCGACGAGATCCCCAGGCCGCCCGTGACGGCCCGGGTCTCCATCGTGCCTGTCTGCGCCTGCGCGGAGGCAAAAAGCCCCGCGCTTATTAACGCGGCCAGTATAGCGGTCCTGCCATTGCTCATAAATATGTCCCGCTGCTTTTCCCGGGAAGGCCGGTTAACGATCCCCGGCCCTTCCCCGGTAATGCTAGTTATTCCCGACTATGACCCAGTTGGCGCCATCGCTTACGATGGTCACGTACTTATACACCGGGGTGAGAGCATAAGCGCCCCCCGCCCCGTCGATGGTTTGAGCTCCGTTCGGAGTGACTGTCACGGCGTTATCGACGTTCATGGCTTTGACCGTATACCGCTTTCCGGTTATTCCGACAGCAGTAGGAAGAGCCACATCGACGGCCCCGGCCGTTCCGTCGGCCAATATAATTTCATCGGTCGCGAGGGCGCTATACGGGCTGACCGTATCATCTATGGAAACGAGCGGGGATATTACAACGCCGCTCAGCTTGGCCGTTATAGTGCCAGCCGCGAAATTACCCGAACCGTCGCGTATAACCAGCGCACTCGCCGTATTGGCGCTCGCGGGCGTGGACCACGTGGGCGCGCCCGCGCCCCCGCTGGTCAGGATGTCGCCGGAATTCCCGGCGGCCAGCATCCCGGTGGTGGCCGCCGCCGACTGGTAAGGGATATTCCCCGCGTCGCCGCCGGCGATATTCGTCGCGGTGGTCGCGCTGGTCGCCGTCGCCGCGTTGCCGCTTATGTCGATGCCCGCCGTCCCGGCCCCTATGTTCGCGGCCACAAGGCCCGTAAGCCCCGCGCCGCTGCCGTAGAACGTGCCGGTAGTCGTTATCGAGGACTCCGATACGATCAAACTGTCCGCGCCGCTCATCGTCAGCGTCCCGGTCAGCGTTCCGCCGGTCAAAGGCAGACCGGCGCCGCCGGCTTCGAAAGCCTGCCAGCCGACATTATTGCGGTAATAGACTTTGTTGTCCGATGTGTTGTAGTAGAGAGTTCCCAGGCCGAGCGGAGTTCCGGGGGCTGCCTCCATATTTCCCACTTGTATCTGACTGGTCCCCATCGACAAGCCGCCAGTCATGGTGCCGCCGGACAAGGGGAGTTGTGCATCGTTGGTAACGTTGGAAAGCCCCACCTGGGCCTTGGTCATATCCGTCAGCGCGGAGCCGTTGAGCGCGGGCAAGTTGCCGGTGAGTTTGGTCGCGTCCAGCAGACCGGCGGCCGTGGTTATAGTGTTGGGCCCGCTGCCGGCGGTTATCTGGCCGGTGACAGTGAGATCGCCGTTCGCATCGACCATAAAAATAGTAGACAGACCCGAATCCCTCACTTCAATGGGCGGGTCGGTCTGACCCACGCTCATCTCGAGAAGGCTCTGCACGTCCGAGCCATTGGGGACCAGCGAGAGCCCGACCGCCTGCACGACGCCGGAGGAAACGGCCGACCCGTCCTCGTAAAGGAAGAACGCCCTCTCACCGGTCACGGTCTGCATCTCGAACAGCTTGGTGCCGCCGGCCGGTGCTATAGCGGGTTTTATGAATATCGGAGCGGCGTTGGAAGTGAAGGTATTGTTCCCGCCCAGCGTATTGGGGTCGTCCTTAAGCACGGCGTCAGCCACGTCGGCCTTAGCCGCCACAGCGTTCGCTATCGTAGTGGTGTCCACCGCAACGGCGCTGTAATCGGCCTTCGCGCTTAGGTCCGTCACCAGGTTCGTCACCGCGCTCTGGGGGATACCGCTGAAATTGGACTCCGCCACGTCTATGGTCGGATTGCCGGCCACACCGTCGCCATTGGTCACGCTCATCTTGGTCGATCCGGCGGTTATGGTGCGGACCGCCACGGTTCCCGCGCCGGTGCGCGCTATCACGCCGTCGGCCGCCAAAGCGGCCACCGCCGTAAGCTCGGCGTCCAGGTCCTGCTTGCCCGCCACGTCGCCCGCGATCGTGGTGGTAGCCACGCGCACGTCCTCGTAAACCGCCTTCGCGTCGAGCTGCGTCTGCAGCGCGGAAGTGACGCCGGAAAGATGGCCGAGCTCCGCGTTGGTGACGGCGCTGACAGCTACTTTGCCGGAACCGTCGCTGAGCAGCGCGCGGTCCGCCGTCAGGTCGGAGGCGGTTATACTGGTAGCCGCGCCGGTTATCGCGTCCTGCTTGCCCGCCACGTCGCCCGCGATCGTGGTGGTAGCCACGCGCACGTCCTCGTAAACCGCCTTAGCCGCCAGCGCGGCCGACAGACCGCTGATCTTGGCCATGTTTATGGCGGCGGCGCTGTTGATATCGGCATCTAAGATAGAGTCGTCGACGATCTTGGCCGACGTGACGGTGTTGTCCGCGAAAGTTATGCCGCTCAGGCCGGAGCCGTCGCCGAAGAAGCCGGCGGAGGTGACGGTGCTGATATTGGCGCCGGAACCGACATAGATAGCGTTGCCGACAGCGGCCGTGGCGGCGATGACGCCGTAATCGGCTTTAATGTTGCCGGCCACGTCCAGTTTCTCGACGGGAGTTTTACCGAGACCGACCTTATTGGCGGGCACGTTGAGCGTAATGGTGCCGTCGCCGTTATCGGTGATAGGGCTCAGGCCGCCGGCCGCCAGGGCGGTCCAGGCCGCGCCATTGTAATAATAGAGTTGGTTCTCGGTGGTATTGTAATACATAGCGCCGGCGCCGAGAGCGGAAGAGGGGGCGGAGGCGAAATTTCCGAACTGCAGCTGGCCGCCGGAAAGGACCATGTGAGTGGAGACATTTATGGAACTGGAAGGCGAGCCGATATTGGCCGCGTAGACGGCGTAAGGAACGGAAAGCAGGCGGGTGCGCGGCGAAAGCGGCGAATCGGTCCCGATCTTGACCTCCAGATAACGGTCGTCGGAGGAGAAGACCGAGGCCGGGAGGGCGGTGAAACTGCCGATAGCGACGTTGAAGATGCCGTTGTCCGGAGTGACGCTGTGCGTTTCGGACCAGACCAGAGATCCGTTGGCGGGCGCGTCGTATACGCTGAAGAGAATGCTTTGCGTCCCTTCCAGCGGGTTCCCGGCCGTGTCGATCAGCCGGCCCTGGTAGTTTATCATCATCGGGGCGGCGTAGGCGGGCAGAGACAAGAGCGAAGAGAGGGCCGCGGCCGTAAGGAGATTAATGATCCGTTTCATAAGCTATTCCTCCGAAATATGACCAAAAACTGCGTGACCGAAAAAATCGATGCTCCCCGAGAATGGTAGTAGCAACAGAATTGCCAAATGAAAAGTCCCGCTTTTAAAGCGGGACCTTGTTACCCCCTGTTGGGGATGTGAAAAAGTTGTTACACAGGCTATTGTAGATTTTAGTCCACATTGTAGATTTTATTCTACACTATTTTGTAGAAAAAAGTCTACATATCTATATTATATTCCCCTAACTTATTGTAGAGCGCCTTACGATCGATGCCCATTAATTTAGCCGCTTTGACCTTATTGCCCCCTGAAGCCTCCAGGGCGGCGGCTATCACCCTTTTCTCCACCGCGGAAGAGGCTTCTTTGGCCGCCTTCTTCAGATCGAAATCCTTCACCTCGCCGCCGCAGGCGGGTGAAACGCCGGCCGCGGAAGCCTCTCCAAAACCCAGGTGGGACGAAGAGACCTCG
>JAVVFK010000016.1:0-21082 GCA_032251015.1 Elusimicrobiales bacterium | reverse complement strand
CCCGCGAGTCAAATCCTGGCTGCGGCGCCATCCGAGAGTCCAAATTCATTTCATCCCGACCTCGAGTTCTTGGCTGAACATGGTGGAGCGCTGGTTTCGGGAAATCACCGACAAGCGGATTCGCCGCGGCAGTTTCAAGAGCGTCCCCGAACTGGTCGCCACGATCGAAGACTACTTGAAGTGTCACAACCAGAACCCTCGCGTTTTCGCTTGGAAGGCCTCTGCGGATAGCATCATGACCAAAATCGCCAAATGTAAAGAAGCGTTGGGGACACTACACTAGCCCGGCGCCCGCCGAGCGGGAGACAAAACCGGCGGTTCTCACACGAGAAATTCAAAAATAGCGCCGGCGGAAGGGGGGGGATCGAGGGGGTTGACGATAATCGGGTTTGTGTTTCCTGTGAGTAATATATAAAATCAGACATGCTCCATTGGAGCGAGGAGAAAAAATGCCTAAAGCTAAAAAGAAGGCCGTAAAGAAAGTCGCGAAGAAAGTCGTCAAAGCCGTCAAGAAGACGGTGAAGAAGGTCGCGAAAAAAGCGAAGAGGAAGTAATTCGTTCCCTTTGCGTTTGCGGCGCCCGGGGTTCGCTCCGGGCGCCGTCTTTTTTTGTCCCCGTGTCGGCCCCCGTCAGCACTCCCTGAGCCCCATTTTCCTGAAGAACCAGATGGCCGGGCACCAGCGCGTGAACGCCGACTGCAGCAGGTTGGCGCCGACGAAGGCCGTCAGCCACAGCCAGCGGATATCGATGTACACGGCCAGTCCCAGGCTGAGCAGGACCATGAGCCCCGCCAGCAGTCTTAAAGCTTCTCCCATTTTCATATAAGTCCTCCTTTATTCGCCGGTCGCGCCCGGCAGCTCGTCGGTCTCTTCCAGGTTCCTGGAGGGGGAGCGCAGCTCCTGCTCTTTGCCCTTGAAGGCCATGTGGTAGAGCACCGGCACGGCCACGCGGCTTAGCAGCGTCGCCGCGATCTGGCCGGCTATCAGCGAGATGGCCAGGCCCTGGAAGATCGGGTCGAAGAGTATCACTCCAGCGCCGACGATGACGGCCAGCGCGGTCAGCAGCATCGGGCGGAAGCGCACCACGCCCGCGTCGATGACGGCCTTCTCCAGCGGCGCGCCTTCCTTTATTTTGAGCTTGATGAAGTCCACCAGTATGATGGAGTTTCGCACCACTATGCCCGCAGAGGCTATGAAGCCGATGGCCGAGGTGGCGGTGAAGAAAGCTCCCATGCCCCAGTGGGCGGGGATGATGCCGATGAGCGCCATCGGTATGGCGGCCATGATGATGAGCGGCGTCAGGAAGTCCTCGAACCAGGCCACGACCAGTATGTAGATGAGTATCAGCACCAGCGCGAAGGCCAGACCCAGGTCGCGGAACACCTCGTAGGTGATATGCCATTCGCCGTCCCACTTGATGGCGGTTTCCGACGAGGACGCCGGCTGGCGTGTGAAGTACTGGTTTATCCCGCCGCCGCGGGCTTTGGCCAGAGAGTCTATCTCTTTGCGCAGGTCCAGCACGGCGTAGACGGGGCTCTCGGTGCCGCCGGCTATTTCGGCCGTCACATAGGCCACGCGCTGCAGGTTCTTGTGGTATATGGGTTTGTTCTCGAGCCCCGTCTCGGCCCGCACGAAGCTGGCCATCGGTATGGCCGTGCCGTTGGGAGAGAAGAACTTGATATCTTTCAGCGTCGCCAGTTCCCGGCGCTTGGACGGGGGCAGGCGCAGGCGTATATCCACCACCTCGCTCTCGTCCTCGACGTGCGCCGAGTCTATGTCCGCGCCGTAGAGCGACATGGCCGCGGTCCGGGCTATGTCGGCGGCGGCCACGCCGTTGAGGGTCGCTTTCTGCCTGTCGACGATAAGCCGGGTTATCGGCTGCGGGCCCGGGATATACGAGTCCACGTCCACTATGCCGGGCGTCCTTCTCAGCAGTTCCATTATGTCGCCGGCCAGCGCCAGCTGGTTCTTGGGGTTGGGGTCGAAGACCTCTATCAGCATCGTCGCCATGACCGGCGGGCCGGGGGGGACTTCGGCCACCTGCAAGCGGGCGCCGTACTTGTCGGCTATCGCCTTGAGCGGCGCGCGCACGGCCAGGGCTATGTCGTGGCTCTGGCGCTTGCGGTCGTGCTTGTCGGCGAGGTTGACCTGTATGTCGGCCTGGTGGGACTCGCTGCGCATGAAGTAATGCCGCACGAGGCCGTTGAAGTTGTAGGGCGCCGAGGTGCCGGCGTAGAGTTGCAGGTCGCGCACCTCGGGCACGCCGGCCAGGTATTCCGCCATCTCGCGCGCGGCCTTCTCCGTGCGTTCCAGCGACGAGTCCTCCGGCATATTGATGACCACCTGAAACTCGTTCTTGTTGTCGAAGGGCAGCGTCTTGAAAATGACCATCCTGAATCCGACCATGGCCAGGACGCCGGCCAGCAGCAGGGCCGTGAAACCTATGAAGGCCTTGCCCGCCGACGGCTTGTAGATGAGTTTATTCATCAGCCGCCGGTAGAGCCGGTCCAGCAGGCCTTCCCTGTCGTGGGCGCAATGCTTGAGCGGCCAGCGCTTCACGATAACGGCGTAGAGCCAGGGGGTGAAGGCGAAGGCCACGCCGAGGGAGAAGAGCATCGCGACGGAGGCTCCTATCGGTATGGGGCGCATATACGGCCCCATCAGGCCGCTGACGAAGGCCATCGGCAGTATCGAGGCGATGACGGTCCAGGTCGCCAGTATGGTCGGGTTTCCCACCTCGTCGACGGCGTTTATGATGTTGCGGTACAGGGACTTATCCCTGTTCATCACGCAGTGGCGGTTTATGTTCTCCACCACCACTATGGCGTCGTCCACGAGTATGCCTATCGAGAAGATCAGCGCGAAGAGCGTGATGCGGTTGAGCGTGTAGCCATAGAGGAAATAGACCAGCATGGTCAGCGCCAGCGTGACGGGTATGGCCACCAGCACGACCAGCGCCTCGCGCAGCCCCAGCGTGAAGGCGATGAGCAGCGTGACCGAAATCGTGGCCAGCAGCATATGGAAGATGAGCTCGTCCGACTTGGCCTTGGCCGTCTCGCCGTAGTTGCGCGTGACGGTCACGTTCACGCCGTCGGGGATCGCGTTCCCCTTCATCTTCTCGACCTTGGCGAGTATCCCGCGCGCCACCTCGGTGGCGTTGGCGCCGCGGCGCTTGGCCACGCTCAGCGTTACCGCGTCGCGCAGCCGTTCGTCCTTCACCGGCGACGCGGGCCCCTGCTTTATGGAGACCGACCGCTCTTCCTCGTCCGGGCCGTCGACTATCCTGGCGACCTGGGAGAGCTTAACCGGCTTTCCGTCGTATACGCCGATGATTATGCCGCCCAGGTCCTCCGCCGAGCGGATGAAGGCGTCGGTCTCGGCCAGCAGCTTCTTCCCTCCGACGTTGTAATGGCCCGCCGGCAGTTTGGCGTTGGACATCTTTATGATGCCGGCGAGCTGGGGAGGCGTGAGGCGGTGGCGGGCTATGGCCGCCGGGTCGAAATGGACGATGAACTGGCGCTTGTGGCCGCCGATGATGCGGGTCTCGGAAACGTCGTTTATCGCGTTTATCTCCGTCTGGATCCTGGCCGCGGCGCGGCGCAGGTCGTAACCGTCGAGGCCCTCGCCCCAGAGGGTGAGCGCCAGCACCGGCACGTCGTCTATGCTGCGGTACTTTATCAGCGGCTGGCCGGCGCCGCGCGGCACCAGGTCGCTGTTGTCGAAGGTCTTGGAGTAGATCAGGCTGGAGGCCTTCTCGGGGTCGGTCCCCACCTCGAAGCGCACCGTGAACATGGCGAAGTTGGGGAAGGCCGTGGAGTAGACGTACTCCACCCCGGGTATCTCCCACAGTTTGCGCTCGCCCGTTTCCACCAGCTGCTTCTCTATCTCGGCCGGCGTGGCGCCGTGGAACGGCACCATGACGTCGAACATGGGCACGTTTATCTGCGGCTCCTCCTCCCGCGGCAGCTTGAGCGTGGAGAACACGCCCAGCAGCATGAAGGTGATTATCAGTATGGGCGTCAGCCGCGAGTTTATGAAAGAGCGGGCCGTATTGCCGGCCATGCCGTATTGGAGGTTTTTCTGCATAGCGTTCCCCTTTGTGTCAGTCCGCGGCCGTGGCGGAAGCTATCTCGGCCACGACGGAAGTATCGAGAGTTTCCGAGGCCAGCCGGAGCTGGGCGTAGAAAAGGTTTATCTTGAAAAGGTTCTCGTACCAGGCGGCCTTGGCCTCCAGCACGGACTGCTCGGCGCGCAGCACTTCCATCACGCTCTGCCGGCCCTGGCGGTAGAGCGGCCGGAACAGTTCCAGCGATCTGCGGGCCTTCTCGTGGGTCAGCGCCGCGTCGCGGGCCGATTCCACCGCACCCATGTAGTTCTGCCAGGCCGAGGCCACCTCGCGGGCCGCCTGCCGGCGCAGGCCGACGGTCTCGGCCTTCTGCTGGTCCACCCGGGCTTCCGCCGCCCTGTAACGGGACGACCGGCCGGGATCGCCTATCGGCAGGGTGAGCCGCACGCCGTAGAGATTGGAGGAAGAGAAGTCCGACAGCCGCTCCGAGTTGGTCTCCAGCACGCCGAAGGCCTCCACGGTGGGCAGTACCGAGTTCCTTTGCAGCGAGGCCCAGGCCCCAGCGGCCTTCTCCGCCTCGCCGGCCGCTTTGAGGTCCTCGCGGCGGGCCAGTGCCCCGGACAGGTAATCGTTCTGCGGGGTCACTCCGTAGTCGGCCTCGTCCAGCCTGCCGGCCGGCTCGAAAGGGGTCTCCTTGGGACGGCCAAGCATGATATTGAGCCGCTCGCGTTCCAGGTCGTAAGCGCGCCGCCACTGGCTGCGGTAGGCCTTTAGGCCCGCCAGTATGGCCTCGGCCGCGTAATAATCCGAACCCAGGACCATGCCTTTCTCGCGGAGGCTGTCGGCGGTCTCCAGTTCCTTCTCGGAATCGGCCACGGCCGCGTCCACAGTTTCCAGCAGATGTTTGCGCAGCAGGGCCGTCAGCCACTGGTGGACCAGCGAGAAGCGGACGCCGGCCTCGGCCCGCGCCGAGGCGGCGTCCAGCGCCCGCGCGCCTGCCTCCCTCATTTCTATGCCCTTGGAGATCGCGAAACCGGTAAAAAGAGGTATCCCGGCCTCCAGCGAGGCCTGGTAGTTTGACACGGGCTCGGGGTCGTTTATCGTGGCCATCGAGGCCATGCTGAAAGTGCCCTGCTTCATGGCCGAGGCGAAGGCGTATACCGGCTCGTCGCCGCGGGTATACGCCGACTTTACCGAGAGACGGGGCAGGCGGTTGCTCCTGGCCTCCCCGAGCAGGGCCCCGGCTTCGTTTTTTTTCGCGCGCATCAGCTCCAGGTCGCTGCTGGCCCGCAGTCCCTCCCTTACGGCCTCCTCGAGGCCCAGGGCGGCCGCGGAACCCGTCAGACCGCTTATCAGGAACAGGACCGAAATCGTCGTTTTGAACATGGTTGCCTCCGCCGGGATATTTTCCCGGCCGCAATTGAGATGCGGAAAAGACGTAAAAGTTTCACCCCCGCATATTCTAACAATACCGGGGGACGTTGTTTAGTTCTTTAGTAGTTATCAACACCCCCATGAGGCGGCTTTTTTTCAGGCGCCAGGCTTGAAAAACTAAAGAACTAAACAACGTCCCCCGAACTGCCCTTGACAAGTCAAGCTAAATCTCCGAAACTATGGCTATGAAAGCGCTTTCCGCCATCTTCCTGGGCCTGTCGCTGCCGCTCGCCGCGGCCGCGCGGGACAAGACGATTTACGGGGACGACAGCCGGCTGGATTTTTTCGAGGTGACCAACGGCCTCGAGCGCGCCGCCATGACCAAGGCTGTTTCCATCTTCCGCGCCACCGCCCTGGAGGCGGACGGCGACGAATTTAGAGTGAGGGGCAGCGTTTTCGGTTCGGAAGGCAGGCGGCTCTGCCCCGGCCAGAGATTTTTCGAGCAGCGCGGAGGGGCTTACTGCTCCGGCACGCTCATAGGGCCGGACCTGGTCCTTACCGCCGGGCACTGCATGGGCGAGAAGAATAAGCCGGCCAGCAGGTGCGATACCGCGCGCTTCGTCTTCGGTTTCGCCGTGGAGCGCCGGGGCGACGTGCCTGAAAGGGTATCCGCCCAGGACGTTTACGCCTGTTCCAGGGTGGAGATATACCGCAACGATCGGAAAGGGGATTTCGCGGTGGTCAGGCTGGACAGGGCGGTAGGCGGCGGGACTCCCGCGCGCATATACACGCGGGGGCTCCCGGCCACAGGGCGCCGCATTTTCACCGTGGGCGGGCCTTACGGCCTGCCGCTGAAGGTTCTTAATGACGCCAAGGTCCGGTCCGTGGAGGAGGATAAGGGGTGGTTCAGGACGGATCTGGACAGCGCCGGCGGCAATTCCGGCGGCGGGGTGTTCAGTTCGCTGACCGGGCTGCTGTTGGGCGTGCATACCGCCAGTTTCGACCCTGACCTGGTGGAAATCCCTCTGCCCGCGGGCCACGGCCTGCCGGAGACCGACGCCAGGGTAAAAGAAGGCAAATGCAAAGTTATCACCAGGCTGGAGCAGGACGGGGGGAGGGGCAAGAAGGCTTACGCCCTTTCGGCCATACCCGGCCTGTCCGAACTGGTGGACGGAGGGCCCGCCAGGGCCCCGGTAACGGCCGGCGAACTGCCCGATGTCTCTTCTGATATCCCGGACTTTTCCCGTTTCGGCTCATTCGACTGATCCTCCCTTGACAGTTTCTTTATCTCTGCTATACTTTTATTGCAAGTGGGTCTTAGGTCCTATTTTCAGCGGGGTCCAATGGCCCATTCAGAAATAGGTCTAAGGGCCTTTGATTAAAGTCAAACCGCGCGCAAAAATATACCAGAGGATATTATGAAAAGGCCGTTGACCATCTCTTTCCTTATAACGCTGCTGGCGGCGACTTTCGCCGCGGCGCAGTATCCTTCTTTTGACACGGCCTCCAGGGGGGAAGGGGAGATGGAGATGGTTTTCATGGCTGGCGAGGTCCCCGTGGCCGAGCCTGAGGCTATGGCCATCGGAACAGCCCCGGACCCTTCCGCGGCGCGCGAGTGGCTGGTCCTGGTTTTCATCAGCGGCGTCAACGACCTGGGCATACTCAATTTCGCCAGCGACGACGTCAACGAGATGGAGCAGGTCGGCTCCACCGACAATGTCGCCGTGGTGGCGGAGTATAATATCCTTTCCGTGGACGCCGCCGACCGCTCCCTGCAGTTCCAGCGCGGCGCCAAGACCCTGTACGTGCAGCGCGACGCGGATCCCGCCATCACCTCGCCGGTCATACACGAGAGCAACGACCTGGACATGGGCAGCTGGAGGCACCTGGTCAAGTTCGCCCGCCGCAATATTATGCGCTTCCCCGCCAAAAAGGTGCTGCTGGTGGTCTGGAACCACGGCTCCGGCACGCTGGGCATCGCCAACGACGACGTCAGCGGCAACAAGATCTCGGTCCGCGACCTGGGCCGGGCGCTGTCGCAGATAAAGGCGGCCAAAGGCGGCAAGATCGACGTTCTCGCCACCGACGCCTGCCTGATGCAGATGGCCGGCGTCGCTTACGAGCTCAAGGACCACGCCGAAGTGGTGGTCGGTTCGGAGGAGATAATCGCCGGTCCCGGCTATCCCTATCACACAATGCTGGCAGCGATAAACGCCGACCCCGGCATGGACGCCGCGGGGATGGGGCGGGCCCTGGTCTCCCGCTACGACGCCGCCTACCCCAGGTCCGGGTCCACTCTGTCGGCCCTGCGTACCGACCGCCTCGGCGGCTTCGTTCGGCGGCTCGACGCCTGGACCTCCGCCGTCATGGCCGACCCGGCCGCGATGAGGGCCGCCGCCTCCGACGGCGTCATCAACGGGACCTTCTATTTCAGGATGCCGGACTCCAAGGATCTCGGCGATTATATCGACATCGTTTCGGATTCCCTGCCCGCCGATTCGCCGGCCGTGGCCGCAGGCGCCGCTTTAAAGGAATACATCAAGAACGATCTGCTGCTGGCCGCCGAGGCCGGCACGGGGACCCACCGGATCGAGGGCGCCGCCTGGCCCTACACCGGCAGGACTCACGGCCTGGCCGTCTATATACCTTTCCGGATCTACGATTCCGCCACCTACGAGTCGCTGGCTTTCGCCGCGGACTCCCGGTGGGACGATTTCCTCCGGGCCCTGATGGCCGAGAGGCTCAAGTAAGGTAAATGTTATGACCGCGCTTACGACCGTACGGACCATTCTGACCGCCGCGCTGCTGGCGCCGGTCCTGGCCGTTCCCGCCGCGGCGCAGGGGCTGACCGAGGCGCAGGCCGGGCGGATGAACGCCTACGAGACCGCCATCGCCAGCGCCAACCCGGTCGAGGCACGCCGCTTCCTGCGCGAGGGGGCCCTGTTGGACAAGATCCGCGCGCTGGAAATAGAGCGCGCCTCCGTGCTCATCTCCCGCGCCGAGGCCGTCAAGGACCTCGACGATCTCTTCCGCCAGCGCTGGAACGAGGCCGACGCCAACAGGCTCAGCGAATCCCTGCAGATCCGCATCGATGTCAACAAGCCCCTTTCCGAGGTCGGCGTGGGCCCCGAGCCCGAAAAGGTCCTGACCTGGCTGAAGAATTACCATAGGGACTTCACCCCGGAACTGGAGGCCACCGTAGAGAAGGCCATCCGCAAGTGGGAGGTCGTCTTCGGCACCCGGTCCGCGGCGATGTCCATGAACTGGGGCCAGGCCAGGGGTGTCAGGCTGGAACGCGACGACTGGAGAACCTGGACCCTGCGCGAGCGCAACGCCGTCATGGACCGGGTATCCCGCGCGCCCGGCTTCGAAGGCTTCAGCGATACGGTCCTGCCGGCCAGGCAGGAGATGCAGGACCTGCAGAACGCGGTGGACGCCGCGCGCGATTCCGGGGCACTCACCCCCGAACAACTGGCGGCGCTCGACGGGAAGGGCCTGGCCGAGCAGGCCTACCTGCTGGGCAACTTCTTCGACGGCGGAGCGGCGGTGCCCGCCGACATACAGCGGCGGATAAATTCCGCCCGCGCCTCGCTGCCCTCCGAGGTCCTTACCAGCGAGCAGCGCGCCCTGCTGGGCGATATGCTGGAGACCTCCGTTGTCCGCGAAGTGAAAGGCACGGCCGCCGGCGACCGCGTGGCGGAGTTCTACTCCAAAAAAGCGAGGCTTAATATCACCGTCGCCCCCTGCGGCGGCTGCGACGCCCGCTACGACGCCGCCTCCGGCGCGATAGTCATGGACTCCGAGACGGTGCAGCAGTTCCTTCGCCTGCGCGGCTACAACGCGGAGTCGCTGATGCGCGAGCCCGCACAGATGGCCGAACTGACCCGCTATCTCTCTCCGGTCATAGTCCGCGAATCCTCTCACCATATGCAGGCGCATTGGGCCGCGCAGCAGGGCGTCTACCTTCCCAATACTCAGGAGGCCGAGATAGAGGCCTCCACGCTCGAGGCGACCTACACCCTGGAAAAGCTGGGCGGGGACGCGGCTTTCAAGACCCTGTTCACGGATCTCCGCGGCTCTTCCGCCTACGCGCAGAAGAGGCTCGATATCTCCACCACTTTCGGCGAGAACGGCTCGCGCAAGTTCGCCAGCGTCATGCGGCAGATGTACTACGCTTCCACTCCCTCGCTGGTCGCGGCCTCCTCGCAGGTGCTTTCCGCCGTCAACACCGAACTGACCCGCCGCGCCGGTCTTCCCGAGGCCGAGCGCGCGGAGCTGGACGCTTTCGGCCTGCCGCTGGCCGACGCGCTGCAGATGCAGTCCGACGAACTGGCCGGCTCGGTGCGCGACATAAAGACCGACGCCCTGCTGGAGATACGCTCCGACCTGGCCGATCTCGGCCTCTACACCGCGCATTACAGGGCCGAGACGCAGTGGGGGCGCTCCACGAAGGCGCCTAAGGCGGGCAAAGGCGCCGCCGTGCCGATGCCGGGGGAAAAGACATGATCCGCCTCGCCGCCGCCGTTCTCTTCTGCCTGCCTTCGCTCGCCGCGGCGAAGGACGCGGTAAAGCCCCCGGAGTCCAAGGTTTACAGGATGGATAAAGGTTATTTTTCCTGCGTCATACCGGCCGACTGGCAGTTCACCCGCGATACGGCCTACGAGGAAGAGGACGGTATCTACGGCATCGAGCTCGCCGCGCCGAAGTCCGGCAAAGCCCCGGTGCTGATCTTCGTCACTTATTACACGCCCGGCAACGCCGATTTCAAAGGACACGACGATTTCCTCGCCCGCAATTCGAAGAACGCCCTGGGCGAGACGAAAAGCCCCACCGAGACCTACGGCCCGTTGAAGAAGGCCACGGTCGGCAAGCCGAAAGTCAAAGCGTTCTCTCTGGCCAGGGAGCGCAAGCGGTTCCTGCACCCGGAGGGCAAGTCGGAGGAGAGCGTCGTGCTGCGCGAAACGATATACGTGGTACCGGCCGCGAAAAAAGGCGGCTTCCACGTGCTGCATTTCTCGGCCCCCAAGGCCGATTACGGGAAGTACCTGCCGGTATTCAGGCGTCTGGCGGATTCTTTCAAGGGCGTGTAACGCCCCCGGAGGGGACTATCCCCCGCCTCGCGGCGGGGTCTCGCGGGAAGCTGCGCTGGAGTCAGCGCAGCTTCCTCTTTTTCAGGTGCTCTACCAGCTTCGCGGGGTAGTCGGTGATGATGCCGTCCACGCCGTAGGCCGCGGCGCGGTCCCATTCCTCTTCCGAGTTGAGCGTCCAGGGCACCACCGTTATTCCGGACTTCTGCGCCTTTCCGACGATATCGGCGTTTATCCACCTGAAATAAGGGCTCCAGATATCGGCCTTCGAGCCGCGCGCGACGGAGCCGGGGTCCAGGAGGTTCTCCGTCGTCAGCTGCGCCGTTTTCACGGACGGGGCGATCTTCTTCATTTCTATCAGCGTGCGGTAGTCGAAGGACTGTATGACGGTCCTCTTCTCCACGCCGTGCTTCCTGAGGACGGCGGCGGCCAGCCGCGCGAACTCAGCCGGCGCGGGGGCCAGTTCCGGCTCGCCGGGCGAGATCTTGGTCTCGATGTTGAACCGGACCCTGGCGGCGCCCGGGTGCTTCGACGCCTTAACATGGGAGAGCACCTCGTCCAGCGTTGGGATCCGGGTTCCGGGCACCGGGGTCTGCTCCGGGAAACGGGGATTCTTCAGCGAGCCGCAGTCGTACTCCCTGAGTTCCTTGAGCGTCAGCGAACGTATCGCGACCGGGGCGTCCAGCTTTTTTCCGCCCGGCCCCAGGCAGATGGCCGGGCTGACGTGAGGATCGTGCGAAACGACTACGACATTGTCCTTGGTCACTCCCATGTCGAACTCCAGCACGTCGACGCCGGCGCGCAGCGCCTCGTCAAAGGCGGGGATGGTGTTCTCGGGATGCGTGCCGCGCGAGCCGCGGTGCCCCTCCACCCATACCCTGCGTACCCCTTCCGCGGAGGCCGTCCCCGCCAGCATGAGCGCGATGAGCGCGAGCGCCGTCTTTTTCATGATAGGTCCCCTTATCTCAGTTTGCAGTCCTGGTGATGCGTCTTCCAGGTGAAAGCCAGCAGAGTTATGGCCAGCGCGCAGGAGATCAGCAGCAGCCAGAAGCCGCCGTCCCAGCCCCATTTGTCCACCACGCGGCCCATGCCGAGCTCGGCGATGACCGCGCCGCCCATATAGCCGAAAAGACCCGTGAAGCCCGCGGCGGTGCCGGCCGCTTTCTTGGGCACCAGGTCGACGGCGCCGACGCCGATGAGCATGACCGGGCCGTAGATCAGGAAGCCGATGACGAAGAGGGCGGCCGAGTCCACCATGAAATTGCCGGCGGGGTTCTTCCAGTAAACCCAGACCGCCGCCGTGACCAGCACCATGTAAATAACGGAGATCGGGCCCCTGCGCCCGCCGAACAGGCGGTCCGAGGCCCAGCCGGCCAGCAGCGTGCCGGGTATGCCGGCGTATTCATAGATGAAGAACTGCCACCGGGCTATGTCAGCCGGGCATTCCTTGACCTGCGTGAGGTAGGTCGGTGCCCAGTCCAGCACGCCGTAGCGTATGACGTAAACGAAGACGTTGGCCACGGCCAGCAGCCAGAGCATCTTATTTTTAAAAATGAAGCGGGTGAATATCTCCTTCGCGCCCAGTTCCCGCTCGGGGTCGTCCACGCAGGTCTCGGGCCGGTCGCCGGTATGGTCCTCTATGGAAGGCAGGCCGCAGCTCTGCGGCGTGTCGCGCAGGAAGACGGCTATCAATATGCCCATGGCTATGGACATCAGGGCCGGCACGTAGAAGATGAGGTAGAAAGGCAGCCTGTCGCCCAGCAGCATCCCCAGCGACAGCGCCGCCGCGATACCCATCGCCAGGTTGATGATGGGGCCGACTATTCCGCCCCCGACATTATGAGCCAGGTTCCAGATGGCGAACTTGGTGCCGCGCTCGGAGTCTGAAAACCAGTGCGTCAGCGTGCGCGCGCAGGGCGGCCAGCCCATGCCCTGCACCCAGCCGTTGACGAACCACAACGCCGCCATGGCCCAGAGAGCGGAGGTCAGCGAGGGGAATACCAGGTTGATGGCGCCCGAGAGTATCAGGCCGGTGGCCATGAAGTAGCGCGGGTTGGAGCGGTCCGAGACGTTCCCCATCACGAACTTGCTCAGTCCGTAGGCCACCGACAGCGCCGCCGCTATCAGGCCGACGTCGCCCTTGGAGAAGCCGAACTCGGTTATCAGGTAGGGTTTTGCCAGCGAGAAGTTCTTGCGCACCAGGTAGAAGCCGGCGTAGCCGAAGAAGATGGACAGCATCACCTGCCAGCGGAGTTTCTTATATTCCGGGTCTATCTTCTCTTTCGGCAGCGGGGTCGTGAATCCGGCCGGTCTGTACAGGGAGATGAATTTTTTGAGCATAGCGTCCTTGATCAGCGGGAAGTGGGCAAATTCAAAATAGCAAATTGCGCGATGGGGTTAAATAGGCGGTCAAAGGCGCGGCCCGCCAGCCCCGGTCTGATCTTCTACAGGCAGTTCCGGGCCAGAGCCAGCGCCGAGCGAACCCCTTCCTTCAGCTGGTTGAGGCTGCGCATGCCGGCCAGCGTCCTGAGAATGTACGAGGGCCTTGCGTAAAAGTCGCGCAAGGCTTTTTTCCGGAGAATCTCCAGCCCGGCCGCGTCCAGCCCGTCGCAGAGGCTCCGCGAGACGCAGTTGCGGTCGAACTCCCGGAATTCACCGGGATTTATATCCCCGTTCTTTATGGCTTCCATCCGCAAACGTGTCCCGAAATCCGGCGAGGCGATGGAGAAGGACGCGAAATCGACGCCGGAGTCCAATGCGAACTTTATGGTCTCCAGGGAGGACTCTAAGTCCTCTCCCGGCAGGCCGAGAATGAAATAACCGGCCGTTTTTACGCCGTGCTTTCTGCAGAGCCGCGGCGCGGCGCGCAGGGATTCTTCACCGAGGGTCTTCTTTTGCCGCAGGAGGGCGGACTTGTTGGCCGTTTCCATGCCGAAAGCGATAAGAGAACAGCCCGCTTCCTTCATCATCTTTATCAGGCCCTCGTCGATAACGTCGACCCGGCTGTCGCAGGACCAGGAGAAACTGAACCCGCGTTTCATCTCCAGGCACATCCCTTCCGCCAGCGCCCGGTCCGAGCCGAACAGCGGGTCGCGGAAATAAAGTTCCCGTGCGCCGAGGGACCGGAGACGGGCGAGTTCCTCTACGACCTCCGGCAGGCTCCGGCTGCGATAGCCGATGACCCCGCGGCCTTGTATGCAGAAACCGCAGTCGAACGGGCAGCCATAGGATGTCATGACCGTGGCTATCGGACGGTTCAGCGCGTACGGGAGCCGGTAAGCCCGGAGCGGGAAAAGCTCATGCCGCGGTACGGGGTAGCTCAGGCCGCCCCCTGTGCTCGGTTCCGCCCGGCCGTCCAGGAATCCGCCGTTTTTCCTGCATATCATGCCGGGGATGGGCCGCTCCGCCTTTCCCCGCGCCGCCGCGTATCCGGCTATGCCGGGAGAGGTAAAATCCGTTATAAGCGCGTCCAGCCAGGGATAAGTTTCAAGCAGCCATGGCAGGGGGTCCAGGCAGACATTGCCGCAAACCGCCACGGCGCAGCCGGTGCGCCTCTTCAATTCTTCCAGGAAGGGCATATCCTCCGGCATTGAGGCGGAACTGGTCAGGGATATGACTACCCTCGGAGCGGCGGCTGCGGCCTCTTCCAGCGCCCGGCCGGGCGAAAGACGGTCCGCGACGGCGTCGAGGACCGTGACCGCTCCGGCCGGCAACCGGCCGCTGATGACGAGCAGGTCGATCGGGGCCCAGTAATAGCCGGCTTTAGCCGTTACGCTGCAGTAGAAGTCCCGCACCTGTACCAGCGCAGAAGGCGGATTCAGAAGCAGGACTCTGGGGTGTTCGGCGTCCGTCATTAGATGCGCGTCTGGGTGACAGCCCCGCATTTGTCCTGCGGGCGATCCCCGCCGCCGAAAGACAGCAGCAGGTTCAGTACCACGGCCAGAACCGTGCCGAAGGCTATGCCGGCTATGTTTACGCCGGCGACCGTGATGCCTTTCACGCCCAGGCCAGTGGCCGCTATGATGGAAGCCCCGGCGATGATCAGGTTCTTGTGAGAGCAGAAATCGACTTTTGCGTCCAGCCAGATCTTCACGCCCATCAGCGCGATGAGGCCGTAGAGTATCAGTGTCACGCCGCCCAGCACCGGCGCCGGTATGGACTGTATCAGCGCGCCGAACTTGGGGCAGAGGCCCAGCAGCACGGCCATGCAGGCCGCGGCCACGAAATTGTAGACGCTGAATACGCGCGTGATAGCCATTACTCCCATGTTCTCGGCATAGGTGGTCTGCGGCGTGCCGCCGCCCATCGCCGAGACGAAAGAAGCGACGGCGTCGCCCATATAGGCCCGGCCGAGATGGGGGTTGAGGTCCCGCTTCATATACCCGCCGATCGCCTCTATGTGCCCCTTGTTCTCGGCGACCAGCACCACGAAGACGGGGGCTATCACCAGCAGGGCGGGCAGCGAGAAGATGGGCGACCGGAAAGGCGGCAGTCCGAGCCATGGCGCGTCCACGACGGCCGCCCAGCTCTCCGGGCTTATGAGTCCCAGCCAGGCCGACAGGACGCAGCCGGCGACCACGCCGGTGAGTATCGGCAGAAGGCGCAGGAAGCCGCGCGCGTAGATGGAGACCGCGGCCGACGCCAGGAAGGTGAACGCCGCGACGCCGAAGACGATATAGTCGTGCCGCGTCGCCAGGACGAAGTCGGCGTTGACCGAGTTCTGTACCGCCGAGCCGGCTAGGTTCAGGCCTATCAGGGCCACGACCGAGCCCGTGACCACGGGCGGCATCAGCCGGTCTATCCAGCCGGAGCCCCGCTTCATCGTGTAGGCCGCGGCCAGGGCGTAGAGCAGGGCCGCCCCGGCTATGCCGCAGAGTGCGGCGGGTATGCCCTCCGGGCGCCCGCCCGTCACGGCCAGCACCGGCCCGATGAAGGCGAAGGAAGAGCCCAGGTAACTGGGGACCTTAAACCGGGTTATCGCGATAAAAATAAGAGTGCCGACGCCGGAGAAGAAGACGGCGGTCTGCGGGTTGAAGCCCATCAGCACAGGGGCGAGCACCGTGGCGCCGAACATCGCCACAACGTGCTGCATGCCCATGGGTATAAGCCTGCGGAGGGGAATACTGTCTTCGGGATAGTAGAGTCTGTCTTCCACCTTGTAATGAAAATAGCAAATTGGGCGGCGGGGGAAAAGCGGAAGAGGCCCCCTCGGCCCCGGTCCATTGGACCCCCGGGAATGCGCCCAATGGCCCTTACGGCGCCGCGGTCCCACTGTTAAGATATATATAAGAAAGGAAGCGTTATTGACACTGGAGGAACATGAAGTTTAAGTCTATTTTTACCGCTCTTATTCTGTCCGCCCTCCCCGCTTACTGCTCGGAGGCCGACCATTACACCGTTCCCGGCTCCGAGATAGCCGACATAACCTTCGAACTCAACGAGCATGCCGTGAGGCTGACCACGGGCGCCCTGGACCGGCTCAACGCCGCGGGCGGCTGCGGCCGCGCCCCCGGCTTCCTCGGCCGTTCGGACGAGGAAAGGCTTTACGACGGCCTCAAGGACGTGTTCAATATCCACGGCAAAAGTTCGCTGGTGGACGATATTCTCGACGGCCGCATGGCCCGCACCGTCATCCCGCTCAAGGATTCGGTATACAAGGACTGGGACATTACCAGCGGCATCTTCCTGGCGCGCAGCCAGCTGACGCTGGCCCCGAATATCAAGGTGGGCGGCCTGGTCATCGGCGTGGACAAGCTCGAGCATATGTTCGGCTACGGCCGCCGTTATTTCACCAGGCATTACCTTAAAGGGATGGAGATGGAGAAGGTCCTGGCGCTCGGCGCGGCGGCCGAGAAAATATACCTCGGCGGCAACGTGATGGCCACCGGCGTCTTCTCCTATTCAGACCTGTCGGCTAATTTCAACGGCATGCGCTTCTGGAACCACCTGCTGCAGAAGCGCGACGATATACTCGGTAAAGAACATAATCTCGGCCCCTATATAGTATGCGACGCCGGCCTCTGGAAACTGAACCCGGATAAACCGATGGATATCTCCCGGTACATAGACAGGACCGTCCAGGAGAACTACAACTGTTCCAAGTTCGCCACGGAGTCGGGCCTGGCCAAGTTCACCGGGCGGCTCAAGGAATCGGGCCTGAAGAACGGGAATCCGGCGGCTTTCGCCTGCCCCGTATCGCGCGCGGCCCTCGACGAGGCCGCCGGCAAATACGAAGTGCCGATAGGCGAAACCACCATAGGGCACTGGACCATAAACAGGGACGGCAGCGGGCTGGTCTCCTACACCGACGAGTTCTGACCGGAAGGCTTTCCGGCGGGACGAAAAGAAAGGCCCGGGCTTTAAGCCCGGGCCTTTCTTTCATGCGATCTTGCGTTCCGTTCAGCGCGCCGCGCGGGTCAGTCCGCGGAGATATTCCTTATAGTTGGTCCTGGTTATGTCGGGCAGCGCTTCCCCGGAAAGCCCCTTCTTTACGAGCAGGCGGGTCATGGTGTCGGGAAAGGTGGCCTGGGTGCGGTATATTATCTCGGGCAGCCATCCTTCCTCTATTTTCCTGTCATCGGATACGGCGCTGTTTATGAGGGAAAGGGCGGAATTGGCGCAACTGTTGTAAAGGAGGGAATACATCTCCCCCTTGTTGTTCTCCGTGGCTTTGGCTATTGCGTTGGCCAGGAGGCGTTCCCGTTCGTCGCGGTCCACCCTCAGCGGATAGGGGACCAGGACCAGGTCGTTGGGCATGCCGAATTCGTTGTAATTGAACTTGAGCTCGCTGTAGCGCTCCGCGGTCTGCATGCTGTAATACACCTGGTACTTGCCGCGCAGGGCGTCCAGGGGAGAATAGACCATACTCTCCGGGTCGTTGTAATAGGCGTCCAGCGAGATCACCAGCGCGTTGGTCTCCGAGCCGTCGGGCGCCACGACGCCCCCGGGCGCGAAAGTGAACATCAGCATGCCGTGGTCGCCGTAGCGCACGGGCTTGAGAGCGGTCTTTTTGACGAAATAGGCGCCTTCCAGCCTGGACGGGTCCACGCGCACCCCGCTGCGCCAGACGCTGATGAAATTGCCGTCGGCGTCGAGCGCCATGTTCCCATCCGCGTCGTGTTCCATGGCCCAGCCTATATTGCCCAGCCTGGGGACGCCGCCTTCGCTGGATATCAGTTTGGGGTCGCGCTGCAGGCCGCGTATCTTATCGGAGGGCTGCAGCCCTTCCAGTGTGTCGGGCGGCAGGAGCTTCTCTATCTTCAGCTCGGCCGTGTCGTCGCGCTGCCTGGCGTAGGCCTCGACGCAGACCGTCCTGCCGTGGGCCAGGCGCAGCCAGAAAGGATGGCCGGTCACCCTGAAGACCTTTCCGGTATCGGCGGTGAGGGTCGGAGGGGACTGCCGGAAATCCATCCTGCCTTTTATTATGTAGCGGATCCGGTAATCGGAATATAGCTCCTTGTCCTGCGCGGGGAGGAAACGCGCCGCCGGCGCGCTCTGGGATTTTATCAGGGCGAGCCCGGCGGGGGAAAGCGCCGACATGCCCCTGAGCTCCTCCATGCCCCCCGAGAGGGAGGGAATGGAATTCAGGGACAGCAGGGCCGCCACTATCGCTCCGTTAAGAATAGGTTTTGCCGCCGGCATCTATACATATATTCTAAACCTAAGCCCGCCTTTTCACAATGGCCCCCGGACCCCTGCGGCCCCGGGCATCCGGCCTATACGGAGGAGGGTCCATGGGCCCTCCTGGACATTAAAAAAACCCGGCGGACGCTGCCGCCGGGCGGAAGAAGAACGGGCCGCTTCAGAACAGGAGGGCCATGGTCAGCCGCTTGGAGGAGCCGAAGCCGGCGAACGGGGTGAAAGAGTAGTCCAGGCGCAGGTTGGACATCTTTATGCCGAGGCCGCCGGAGAAGCCGCCCAGCGCGTCCGCGCCGCCCATCTGCGCCGCGTAGCCGCCGCGCATCGTCATGGAGCCGCCGAGCATATACTCCGTGCCCACGCTGACGGTGGTCTCCCGGTCGTAAACCAGGCGCTTGACGTCGGCCGCCAGGGACATGCCCGGCAGGACGTTGACCGCCGCGCCCAGGCTCACCGACAGCGGCAGTCTGTTGTTGCCGTAACCGTAGTCCAGCCCGCCGCCGATATTGCGCACCGCCAGGCCCATCCTGACGGGGGCGGAAGGAACTTTTGCGGTGATACCCGCGTCGGCCGAGAAGGCCGAGGCCGTGCGGCCGGCGATATAAGACGAGAAATGCCTGGCGGTCACGCCGAATCCCACGCCGCCGCCCACCGGCCCGGCCGCCGAGAGCGCGAAGGATTTGTCGGAAGCTTCGAAGGAGCCCGTGGCGGCCCTGTTCTCGTCGCGGCCCTGGAATCCGCCGTAGTCGAGACGCGCGAAGGAGAAGGCTCCCGACCAGCCGCCGCTTATGGGGGCGGCGAAAGAGGCCGCGCTGTAGGCGCCGTCCTCGGGCCAGTCGGCCTTCATGAAAGCTATCTCGCGGCCGCGCATGCCCAGCAGGCCGGCCGGGTTGGACCAGGCCGATTCCGCGCCCAGGGCCAGCGCCGACTGCGCGTTGCCCATGGCCGCCGCGCGCGCCGAGGGATCTATGTTGAGGAATTCCGCGCCGGACTCCAGCGCGTTGAGCAAAGAGCAGGAGGGGGTCAGCAGGAAGGCCAGCCCCAGGAAAAGGGCGTAGGGCCGCGACAGCCACCAGATCAGGCTGTTGAGGGCGTCCGTTTTCCTGGCCTCTTCCCTGTTCATAAAATTACCTTAGCACCGCGAACTTACCCGTCTTGGTTATCTTCTGCGAACCTTTCGAGACCTCGACCGTGAAATAGTAGACGCCGGCCTGAAGCTTCTCCCGCACCTCGTACTCATAAGCGCTTTCAGGACCGGCGCCGTCGTCCACCTGCCCGGGAGCCCCGCTTACCCTGCCTTCGTCCGCTACCCTGCCGGACGCGGTATAGACCTTGATCGTCATGCCGTCGCCCGAGGGGACCTCGGCGTGTATGACGGGCCGCCTGTTCACGGCCGGGTTGGGGAAAGCGTAGACCTCGCCGAAGGATAGGGCGGAGTCGGGGAGCGGCACGTCGGCCGGCGAGGCCGCCATTACCTGGTAGATCGAGAAGTGGCCGGTCTCGGCCGAGACGAGGCCGTTGCCCTCGTCGACGCTGGAGGCCAGAAGCTCCCACTCGCCTTTGTCGGCGTTCCAGTAGCCGACGGCCAGGGCCCGGCCGGGGTAAGCGGCGCTCTTGTCGTAGGGCAGCGAGATGGTCACGGGCGCGCCGAATTGCATGCCGTGCGGGCCGAACTCGAAAGCCCGGCCGGCGGCGGTCATGCCGCGCGCTTTCATGCCGTTGTCGCGCTTCTCCTTCTCCGCTTTCGGGACGGCGGCTTCCTCCTCGGGCGCGGCCGTCAGCAGCAGTTCGGGATTGCCTTTGAAAGAGCCTCTGGGAAGGTTGACTTTCACGCCGCCGGGGCCCACGCGCTCGCCTGCACGCTCCTGCAGCTCATAGGCGAAACGGGCCTGCTTGGTCAGGGCCCGGTTCATGCTCTCGCCGGAGAACTCGCGGCCGTCGGAAAGCTTCCCCTCTATTTTCGCGGAGAACTCTCCCTCGGGTATCACGGCCGCCACGGCCTTGCGCTCGAACTTGACCATCGCGTAAGTGACGCCCGCCAGGCCGTCCATGCCCTCGGCGTCGCCGGTATAGACCCTGGTGGTCCACTTGGGATCGGGGTTTATCGGGGTTATGGCCTCGCCGTTGATGGCCGTTATCCTTATAGTTTCAGGCAGGACCATGCTGATGTCGGCCTCGGGGAGGCCTACCACGGCGGTGACCCATTTGCCGTTGGCGCTCTTGTTGATGGAGGTCGGGCTGAGCTTTACGAAGGCCTTGGGCTCGGCTTTTATTTTGGAATAGAAGATGTCGGCCTGGGGCTGCTCGATGTAAGAGAGGCCGCCGCCCAGCGTATAGACGTATTCCTCGGTGGCCAGCGCGGCCAGCGAGAGCAGGTTCTTGGGCAGCGCGTGCAGAGCCTGCCAGGCGCCGATGGTGCCGTCGGCCTGGAAGGGGGCGAAATAGACCGCGTTGCTGACGCCGCCGTTGAAGCCGCCGAAGACGTAGACGCTGTTGGAGGTGGCGGCCGCCGCGTGCAGCATCATGGGTTCGGGCAGCGGGGCCAGCTCCTGCCAGGCGCCCAGCGTGCCGTCGGGGTTGATGGCGGCGGAGAGGACCTTGGCGGAGATCGCGCCGGCGGGCTGACCGGCGGGGTAGAGAGTCAGGTCCTCGGAACCCCCGAAGACGATAAGACGGCCGTTCCTGGCGATTGATTTATGGCTGAAAAGGCGCGCCGGGAGCGGAGTCTCGGCCCGCCACTCTCCCAGAGTGCCGTCCGCGTTGAAGGCCGCGGAATAGACGGCCGGGCTCGCGCCGACGTTCCTTACGATGCCGCCCGTGACATAGACCCGTCCGCCCGACTCCGCGGCCGCGTGGGCCATGAGTTTCGCGGGCATGGGACGCGTCGGGGTCCAGCCGGGCAGCGATCCGTCCTCGTC
>JAVVFK010000169.1:0-5567 GCA_032251015.1 Elusimicrobiales bacterium | reverse complement strand
CCTGAACCCGGCACGCCCGTCTAAGGCGGAGGCTTAAGGCGGACCCATGGCCAGGTTCTACGAACGAGAGGACGAACTCGAGAACGAGCTCAACCGGGGCGCCCTCTGGGCGATCACCTACGGCGACATGATGAGCTACCTCATGATCTTCTTCATGATCCTCTTCGCTTTCTACAGTTCCAAGAACGTCCCCTCGCAGTTCAGCATGCAGAGCCTGGAGGACACTTTCGGCAAGGACACCGAGACCACCTCGATGCTGTTCTCCAAGCACGGCATACAGCAGATCGCCCAGGTTGAGATCTCGGCCAACAAGATAAACATCAATTTCTCCGAACCGATACTCTTCGCGCCCGGCAGCGACGTGCTGCGCGCCCAGTCGAAGCCGCACCTGAAGCGGCTCGCCAAGGTGTTCAACGACCTGCCCAACCCGATACAGATAGAGGGACACACCGACAACCGCCCGCTGGCCAGGGGCGCCAGGTTCCGGTCCAACTGGGAGCTTTCCGCGGCGCGGGCCTTCTCCGTGCTGAAGTTCATGGTAGAGCAGGGCGTGGCCCCCGAGAAGCTCTCCGCCGTAGGCTACGGCGAGTTCAAGCCAATAAAATCCAACGAGACGCCGCAGGGGCGCTCCTCCAACAGGCGCATAGAGATAAACATCATCCGTCACGAGATCTGAGCCGGCCATGAAGCTTACCACCCGATTCTTCCTGATACTGCTGGGAATAGCCGTGTTCCCGCTGCTCGTGTCCGTCGGATGGAACGTCTACCAGTACCGCGGCAGCATAGCCGGCGTCTTCAGCCTCCACAAGACCGTCTCGTCGCTGGCCGCCTCCAACATGGAGGAGTGGCTCGCCAGCGTCAACCGCAGCCTCGCTTTCCTCTATACCGTGGAGAACCCCCTCCAGAAGAAGAAGATAGACGAGAACGAGCTTATCAGGGAGGCCGTCGCCGTCAACTCCGAGATCATGGCGCTGAGTTTCCTGGCCCCCGACGGCTCCGAGATCTTCAAGCTCCAGAGCGAGAACGTCAAAAGCAAGGAGCACCTGACCACTTTCATCCCCGACCTGGCGGCCAGGGCCCGGGAAGAGGCGACGATACAGATGGGAGAGGTAATCTGCGCCGAAGGCCAGCCTTTCTTCCCGCTGGCCTACCCGCTGATAAGTTCGCGCGTGGTCATCTTCCACTTCTCGCTGGAGAAACTCTGGCGCAGGATGGGAGAGATGCGCACCGGCGAGAGCGGCCGCGTGATAATACTCGACAAGAAGGGCGTCCCGCTCCCGTGCCAGGGCATCGATCCCAAGTACATCGACTCGGAGGAGATCCGACGCATTTTCAGGATGAGCGCCAAGATAGACCGTATGCCCTCCATGGAGATAGACGGGGAGCGGTTCGCCGGCGCCTACGCCGCCACCGAGAAGCTCCCGTGGGTGGCCGTCTCGCTGCAGAGCCACGACGAGATCTACGGCGCCCAGCGCCGCTCGATAATCCTTTTCTCCCTCTTCACGCTCATCTCGGCCGTCACCACCGTCATCGTGGTGCTGCTGATCTCGCGCCGCATCATCGCCCCGATAAACAACATGGTGACGGGCGTGAAGAAATTCCTAAAGGACCAGCGGCTGGACAAGGTGATCCCGGCCGAGGGCTGGCCGGAGATAAAGAACCTGGTCGGTATCCTCAACCGCATGATGCTGGAGCTTCAGGCCTACCGGGCCTTCCAGCTTAACCAGATAATGGAGGAGAAGAACAAGGCCCAGGCCCTCATCGATACCATCCCCGACGGGGTGCTGCTGCTCGACGACAGGGGCACGCTGATCTACTCCAACCAGCTGGCCCTCAGCCTGCTCGGGCTCGGCCGCAATCCCTCGGGCGCGGTGCTGCCCAAGTCGATACGCATCGACGCTTTCCGCGAGAAGTTACAGGAACTGCTGGCCTCCAAGGAAAAGTACGTCCGCGACGAGGTGGAGGCCCCGCTGGATGGGTCCTCCCCCCCCGTGCTCAAGAATTACCGCGTCCTGGCGGCGCAGTTCATGCAGGCCACGCTCAAGCGGCCCGGCCGCGTCATCATCATCCGCGACATCACCAACGAGAAGGAGCTGGAGAAGGCCAAAGAGGACTTCTTCCACATGATCACGCACGACATGCGCGCGCCCCTTTCGACCATCCAGGGCTACGCGGAACTGCTGATGAAGAAGCTGCCGCCCAACCCGGGCACGGACAAGTATTTCCAGAGCATGCTCTACTCATCCCGCCGCCTGCGCGGCATGATAGACGACATCCTCAACACCACCAAGCTGCAGCGCGGCACCATGACGCTGCAGCTGGACACCATCTCGGCCGCGGAGCTCATAACGCGTATCCGCGATAATCACGACCCGGTCGCCGTGCCCAAGAAGATCACGCTGGTCGCCGCCCCCCCGCCGGAGAACATAGAGTTCAACGGCGACCGGACGCTGCTGGAGCGCGTGATAACCAACCTGATGGGCAACGCCCTCAAGTTCACTCCTCCGGGCGGAAAGATAACGCTCGGCTGCTCGCAGGACGCCGACAAGGTGTACTTCTGGGTGGAGGACACCGGCCCCGGCGTCCCGGAGGACAAGCGCAAGGCCATCTTCGAGAAATACTCGCAGATGGAGGAGCATAAGAGCCAGGGTTTCGGCCTGGGCTTGGCGATGTGCAAGATGACCGTGCAGTTGCACAAGGGCGATATCTGGGTGGAGTCCGAGCTGGGCGAGGGCTCCAAGTTCATATTCAGCGTCGCGAAAGGGATAACTCAATAGCGGAGGAAAAGTCCGATGGCTCTGATACTTATAGTGGACGATAACGATGAATTCAGGGGGATGATAGCCGATTACTTCGGCGAGCTCGGCTACGGCATCGCAATGGCCATGAACGGCGCCGAGGGTCTGGCCCGGGCCAAGGAGCTTAAGCCGGACCTGATGATCTGCGACGTGATGATGCCCGACGTCGGCGGCATAGAGGTGCTGCGCGGACTGCAGGCCGACGAGGACACCCGCTCCATCCCGGTGCTGGTCATGACGGGGACTTTCTTCGACAAGCAGATGAGCGAGCTTTTCAGGCAGGAGCCCAACTGCCGCGAGTTCATGAGCAAGACCACCGAGCTGGAGTACGTGCAGAAGAAGGTGGAAGCGCTGCTCGGCGGGGCCGGCAGGTGAGTTCTCCCCTTGTGCTCGTAGCCGACGACGAGCCCGATTACCTGGAGATAGCCTCCCGCCTCCTGGAGGAGGCGGGCCTGCGCGCCGCCCGGGCCGCCACCGGCGGCGAATGCCTCGCCGCGGCCGCCGCGGAGAGACCGGGGCTGATAGTTCTCGATATAGGCCTGCCCGATATGAGCGGCCTGGACGTGCTCAAGGCCCTCAAGGAGGACTCCTCCCTCAAGGACGTCCCCGTCCTGCTTTTTACCGTGCGCTCGGAACTCGATTATGTCTCGGCGGGGCTGGCGGCCGGCGCTGCCGGCTACGTCATAAAGCCTTTTCGCCCGGACGACTTCATAAAGAGAGTGAGGTCCTTCTTTGGCTAAGACCCCCGGCAGCGACAAACCCCGCGCCGCCGTAGTCTCGTCCGGACCCGCCGGGGCGCGGATGATCGGGGCCCTGCAAAGGGCAGGCTTCGCCGTTTCCTCTTTTCCCTCTGCGGGACCTTTCATCTCTTCGCTCGCCTCGTCCGTGCCGGACCTGGCCGCCGTCGACACGGAACTGCCGGACCTGGGCGGGGCCGACCTGGCGCTGGCGCTGCGCCGCAATCCCCCCACCTCGGGCGTAGCGCTACTCATATTTTCGGAGGCGACGCGCGTGCCGGCGGAGGTCGTGACCGGTCTCGACAGCGGGGCCGACGATTATCTCAGTCCCCTTCCTCCCCCGGAAGAACTGGACGCCCGCCTGCGCAACCTACTGGAGCGCGGCCTGCGCGGGCGCGCCGGGCCGGCATCGGCGGTGGACACCATGCGGCATGGTGTCCCGGTTCCTCTTGTCATCAGGGCCGGCGGGCTGGAAGTGGACCTCGCGGCGCGCACGGTGACCGCCTGCGGCAGGGCCGCCGCCCTTACCAGCCTGGAGTTCGACCTTCTCGTTTTCTTCCTCGAACATCCCAACCGCGTCATAGCCCGCGGAACGCTGATGGAGGCCCTCTGGAAGGACCCCGTAGCGGCGTCGCCGCGCGCCGTGGACAAGCGCGTGGAGGCGCTGCGCGCGAAGCTGGGCGGCTTCGCGGCGCGCATAGAGACCGTGTTCGGGATGGGTTACCTGCTGAGACTTAAAGACGAGTGCTGAAATCCCCCGTCCGCTTCATTTGCCGGGCGGCGGTGGCGGCGGCGGAGGAGGCGGCGGCGCCGCCTCGTCCTTATGCGCTTCCTTGGCTTTGGGTTCCTCGGCGGGCGGCAGGGCGCCCCAGTCCAGGGGCAGTATGAACACAGCCGCCGCCCCTCTTTCCTTCCTGTTCGATACCGTGAACTCCCCGCCGTGCCTTTCCACTATCCTGTGGGTCATGGCCAGCCCTATGCCGGTGGCGTCCTTTTTGGAAGTGTTGAAGGGCAGGTAGAGGCGGTCGAGCACCTCGGCCGGGAAACCGTGGCCGTTGTCCTCGAAGATCACCACGGCCTTCGAGCGGTCCTCGGTGCCGGTCATGGTCATCTTGAGCGAAGTGCCGGGAGGCAGGTTCTCGTAGGCGTTCTTTATGACCTGGTAGAAGGCCAGGCGCAGCTTTTCCCTGTCCATTTTGACCCAGGCGGACGGTAGTATGACCTGGCGCGAGAGCGAAAGTTTCTTGTTGCGGAAAGGCCGTTCCCAGCCGTCCAGCACTCCGTCGAGCATGGCGCGCAGTTCCCCGCGCTCCAGGTGCAGGGGGGTCTCGTCGATATAGGCCTGCCAGCCCTTCATCAGGGTGACGGAGGAAAGCAGGGCCTTCAGCGACGGGGCCAGGTTCTTGCGGGCGGCCGCGGGCAGGCGGTAGCTGAAGAGGTTGAGATCGCCCGATATCTTGGCGAGGCCCTTTATTATCTTCTCGGTGAAATCGAACTGTTCGCGCTTGATAAGCCCGCTGAGGCGCATGTTGCGGCGCTTGAGGTCCTCGACCTCCTCCTGGAGATGGTCGATCTTTCCCAGTTCCTGCTTGAGCAGCGCTATCGACGCGTCGCGGTCGCGGAGCTTCTTGATCATGCCGCGCAGGTCGTCGTCGGCCTTGCGCAGGGTCTCGCGCAGGGATTCCCCCTCGGCGAGGAGAGTGTTGATCCTGGCCGCGGAGCGCTTGTTCATCTCCTTTTCCAGCGAAAGGCCGGTCTTGGCCTCGCGGAGCAGGCCGTTGAGTTTCTCGGTCTCGGCGCGCGACTCTCCCAGCTGGGTCGCCAGCGACTTTTCCTTCTCCAGCGCCTCGTCCAGTCCCCGGCGAAGCTCCGCCGCCCTGGACTGGAGTTCGAACACCTTCTGCACCGCGCCCGCGAAATTGGCTTTCTGTTCCTCCGCGGCGAGGCGCGCGTCGCCGACCCACACGTGGGCCGGGTGCGCGTCCTCCACGCGTCCCTCGACCACGACCTCCCCGCCGTCCACCTCGACCCG
>JAVVFK010000168.1:0-5572 GCA_032251015.1 Elusimicrobiales bacterium | reverse complement strand
GGCCGCGGCTCCGGCCGCGGCGCGCAGTTTTTCGAAAGCTCCGCGGGAAGAGCTGTTGGGGGTCATGGCGACTCCCTTATATCCCGCGGAAGCGACCGGGCCCACCATGGACCTGGAAGCGGACTTGCCCGAAGCCTTCTTGGCGTCGGCGCTTATCTTTCCGCCCGAAAGCGAACCGGAAGTGCGGGAGCTTTCGCCGCCGCCGAAGAAGGAACTCATCCCGCGCAGGCCGGAGGCCATCTTGGGGATGACCGTAGGCGCGCCGCCGGACTTGACGGCCGCGGAGAAAGCCTCCCGGCCCGCGTCCCGCACGGTATCGCGCAGGCTGCTGCTGGGCGGGGCCGAAGGCATCGGCGGGGGCGCCGGCTTGGCCGCGCCCAGTATGAGGGAGGCGGGATCGCGCGCGCTGAGGGGAGTTATCACCTCGCCGCTGCCGTCGGGCGAACCCTGGCTGAGCCCGTGTATTCCCGGCTCGTATATGGAGGAGACGTCGCCCTGCCCGCGCGAACCGAAGCCAGCGGTGAGCGTGTTGTCCATCGGGGGGCGCGACATCATGTATTCGGCCACCGGCGCCATCACCAGCGCGCCAAGGCCCAGGGCGACCAGTCCGAGGTCGCGGCGGGAAAGGCCCTTTATCCTGTCCATGATGCCGCCCGCGGCCTTCGAGAAGCCGGGGGTCTTTCCGAAGGTGCTGGATTTGCGGAACGAGGGGCCCTGCCGGCCCAGCACGGGCGGTACCGTGTTACGTTCCTCTTTATCATTATGGAAACTCATAATATCCTCCAAAAACGGAGCCTTTACCGAATATTAAAAACACTTCGCAGGGTGCGCATGACCTTCCGGATCAGCCTCCACTGCTCAGCATACTTTACTTAATAAAGAACCTCTCTCCAAGTGTCATCCGTCCCATCCGCGTCTGGGCCTTATGGCCCCGACAGAATCAAAAACCCAGCCGCCTGCTTGACTACGAGGCCGCGTCGGGAGCGCATCCCGCCGCCATAGGCGGACGGGTCCGCAGCGCTCTTTCCGCCAGCCTCCGCAAGGGCCGGGTAGAGACGAATCGTTTTACCGCGTCAATCATTGTTTATGGCGTTCGAACCATCCTCCGGGCCGGCCTTTGACACCACCCAGCCCGCGAATCCCGCAGCCAGACCCACCAAAGGGCCGCCTATAAACATGGCGGCTACCGCGCCCAGCGCCGAGAGTATCGAGCCTAAGGGGCCGCCAATTACCTGCCCGAGCAGCATGGCCGCGCCGGCCACGATGAGCGCTATGCCGATGGGACCGAGCAGGAAGGCGCCTACCACCATCAGCAATATAGCCAGGATCAGGCCTATAAAGCACTTCACCTTGCTGCACTTCTTGATTTTCATCTTATTGTAACTGTTGCAGTCGACCGGCTTGTCTTCGGTCTGACAAGCGGCTGAAATAACCGAATTGCGCGAGTTGTTGTCCAGGCAGAGCGCCTTTATCTGTTCCACCTTACCGTTCCACCTGCTAACGGCGCTGCCCTTGCAGCACTTTGGGGGCTTGCCCATGCCCGCGGTTATCTCGTCTATTTTATCGGAGTTCTCGGAGATATGGGTCGTCTGCTCCCCGGCCACCTTTGAACAGTGTTCGGCCTGCTCGGTCAGCCCGTCGGCCCCCTGCAGCAGATCGGAAGTCCAGGAATTATCAGGGACGGTCGGCGGGTTGACGTCCGTCTGTATCTCATCCATGCCGACGGCGTTCCCGTCATAGGTGGCGCCCACGTGCGAAGCCTGGTACTCGGTGGAAGCCGTAGAATTCCTGTAGGCGGCGCCGGTCATGGTAAAAGTTTCAGCCAGCCGGAAAATAGCGCCCTGTTTATTGATGCGCGAGCCCGGCGCTCCGCCGCCCTTGCCCCTGTACCCGGCGTTGCGCCAGGAGAAACCGGAAACCCGGCCCATCCTCTTCCCGGAAACCGGCTTTGGATTGCCGGCCACCGGCACCTTGTTGGCGGCCTGATTCATCGCGTCGCCGTACATGCCGTCGTCCGCGCCTCCGACCCCGCGGCCGCCGCCCAGTATCGTACGGTTCATGAAAGGCGAACCGCCGCCGAGAGCTCCGCCGTAGGAACCGCCACCCCCGCCGCTGTTCATATAGCCGAAACCCGAACCCTCGCCCAAGCCTCCGGCGCCGGCCGCATCGGCCAGGTAATCTTCGAAATTCACGGCGTCGGCACCGGCACCGCGGGCCTTGTCCGCGTCGCTGACGGCGCCGGCAACCTCACCCGGCTTCCCTTTACCCGCCTTGCCCGGCGCGGCAGTGCGGTAAAGGTATCCCCCACCGCGCAACATGGCAAGCGAGGAACCGGGACTGGTTCCGGTCATAGTGCCGGACATGCCGCGCAGAAAGCTGTTCCAGACCGAGTCCTGATCGCTTTCATGCATCGCGCGCTCTATCGCCGCCTTGAGGATATCGTTCGAATAAGAAGAGTCGAGAGAGGTGATGAAACTGCTCAGGCCCGTCGCCCTCAGAATATAACTCACCGGAGCGAACTGCACCAGGCGGTAGAGCATATCCTGCGAAACGACGAAAGGTGCCGAGGCGCCCAACACCATGACCAGGAGGACGACGTACCTGGCCTTGCCCCGGAAAAGCAGGAGCAGGGTGGCCAGCAGAGACTTCCGCCTGTGCCTTTCGATGAATTTGCTGCCCATATAATATCCCCTTAAACGGAAAGGTCGGGGCGGGACCCGGATAACGGGGTCCCGCCCCTGGACCATCACCCTCCCATCATGGAACCGAGCAAGCCCACGATGCCGGTTATGGCGGCCAGCCACAGAACTTTCTGAGCCATCGCCTTGCCGGGGCTTCCCGTCATAGCTACAGCGGCGCCGATGACGCCTATACCACCGCCTATCACGTATATCGTGCCTAGCAGTCCCTGGCCGTGGCTGGACATGATTGCGATACCCTTTGCTATGGCCATCACGGCAAGGCCCATCGCAAATATGCACAACGCCCAACCGACGAACTTAAGAAATGCCAAGGGCCCCTGCGCGATACTTATAAGGTAAGCACCGATTATGGACATCACCGCGGAGAGCAGCAGGTACATCATGGCCGCTGCGGCGTCGCCATTCCAGGGGCTTATGTCGGTCGCCCCGGGGTCCTCATAGTTATATTCGCCGGGGGTATCATAATCCCCGCTCCCGCCGCCGCTGCCGGCATTGTCCAGCGAAGGAGAGGTCACTATGCCCGCGCCGCCGTCGCCGGTCCCGAGGCCGGCCCCGCCGGACACGTCGCCTTCGCCTGTGGTGCCTTCCCAGGCCTGGTCCTGCGTGGAGCGCATGCTGTCGATATTGGTGGCGCCGTAGCTTTTCTGCACGTCGCGCACAGCGTTGGCCTGGTTGAACGCGCCCTTGGCCTTCTTGGCCGCGGAAGCGGTCTTGCCTCCCCGTATCGACTGTCTGGCGGCTCCCATCGCGGTGAGCTTGCCTTTCTTAGGACTGTGCATCGGCGCGAATTTGCCGGCACCCATGTCGGTAAAACCGACCTTGGGTCCGAAAGCGCCCTGGCCGGTCTTGAACCCGCCCATCATCATCTTGCCGGAGCCCCCTCCTGAAAGCGAGGTGGAAAGCCCTGTCGCGCTGGCGCCCTGCAGTTTGCCCAGAATGGCCTGCGGGTCGGCCATATTGCTGTTATCCGAGCCTTCTTCCGCCTCGGGAGCCGCTTCAGCGTCGGCTGCGGCCTCCTCCTTGGCGGCCTCGGCTGCGGCTGCGGCAGCGGCGGCGTCGCCGTCGAAATCTATCGCCCCTTTATTCTTGTCGGCGAACATGTCCAACGAGGAACCGGGCGAAGCCTGACGCCTGAGTATCGCCGGCACATAGTCGGACGACTGGGACTGGTCGGAACTGAAGGCGGAACTCCGGGAACCGATGGACCCCTGGTTGCTCATATAAATGCCCGTTCCGATCGCTACCGCGGCCACGGCGGCTATTACGGCTCCTTGACCCGCCAGTAGCCCGCCCAAGCCGCCGAACTTGGCCGCGCCGCCGAACTTGGCCGCTCCCAGAGTGCGCCCAGCGTTCAGCCCCGTACCGGCCGCGGGCGGGGCTCCGACAGATCCCATCGAGCCGCGGGACCCCGCTCCGAAGCGGGCACGGAGCCAGGGGAGGAACCCTTTCCTCTCCTTCTTCTCTTTGAAGCCGATTTCCGGCAAACCTTTGTCTTCCATAAATTCCTCCCCGAAACTTAACCCAGACTCATTTCCCGAGACCGATCAGCGACATTAGACCTTTACCGCCGGTAAGACTCCAGCTCTTCATGGGTTGGGCGTCTCCTTTTTCAAGCCCGCACAGTGCCTCCCAGGCCGCAACCATCAGCGAGAGGCCGAGGAATACATACATCCCACCCATCCATGTCTGGCCATACGTTTTCATAATCTTGATGCCGGCGAGAACGACTACCAGGGCTTTAAACATGGCCGCTACGGCTGTAGCGACAGCGGCATAGTAGACCATCGGCACTTTTTTGGCGATCTTACCGAGTATCTTGGTAAGAATTATCAGGCCTAGCGCCCACATCATGGCCCCCATTGCCTTATCGAGTTCAGCCTGCCATGGATCCACCACCTCCGGGTCCGGCACCGCAGGAGGTTCGCTCTCGTTCATGCTAAGGTTAGGATCATTGGCCTTAAGCGAGTCGCCGGCCGATACGCCGGCTCCACCCAGACCCGCGCCCGTCTCGGGAACCCCTTCCACATCGCCGGTTCCGGTGGTCTCGCCTGCGAAAGCCTCGGTAGCGCCAGTATGGGCGCCCGCGTCGGACGCGGAATAGGCGGCCTTGGCACCCATCTTGCCGGCGTACTTAGCCTGGCCGAAGGCGCCTTTCTTGTTGAAGTTGGGAACAGTGTACTTGGGCGAGTTAGACAGCCTGGCGGACGCACCCTTGCGCATATCGGAGGACTGGCCGGTCGGAGGCCTGTATACGGGCGCGAACTTCTGTCCTATGCCGCCCGAAAGCCCGCCCGAAGTGTTCATTTTGGGGATAGAGGTCCCGCTGCCGGCCCCGCCTTTGGAGCCGAAGCCCAAGGAAGCCGCCAGTTTGCCCTTACCGGAGCCGGCGCCTGACTGAGCATAGGAACCGCCCGGGTCCGGGGCGGCAACATCGGCCGAGGCGCTGGCACCGGCGCCGACTTCTGCGCCTTCGCCGCCTTCCGCCGCGGCGTCGCCGCCCCCGTCACCAAAGCCTATGCCGTCCTTCCTGGCCTGTTCTCTGAACATATCCAGCGTGGAAGGCTCGACCGATGCGGCGCTATTCACCCGCTGTCGCTCCAGGTTGGCGCTGGCCGCCTGCTCTTCTTGGTACGCGTTCTGAAAGAGCGAAGGGGAATACACGGGCTTGGAGGCAGGGCCCATGAAATTATAGACGACTCCCACGCCGGCCGCGATCGTGGCGCCGCCGAGGACCACCCCGAGTGCGAGCTCGTGTTGACCGCAGCGGACGTCAAGGCGGAGTACAACCCCATGCCGTCGGGGTTAGAGGAGTTCACCGAGTGGTCGCTCGCCGGTGAGAAAGTCCACTACGTCGGCGAACCCGTCGTCGC